>NZ_DEPK01000116.1:0-52836 GCF_002358725.1 Microbacterium sp. UBA3394 | reverse complement strand
GACGGCGATAGGATCGCTGCAGCGAATGGGTCGGCCGGACGGTCGCGTTGCGCGCGTCGCACCGAGGAACGTCCGGGCTCCACAGGGCAGGGCGGTGGGTAACACCCACCCGGAGCGATCCGCGAGACAGTGCCACAGAGAGCAGACCGCCGGGCGTGCCCGGTAAGGGTGAAAGGGCGGTGTAAGAGACCACCGGGGTCGTGGTGACACGACCCGCACGGCAAACCTCGCCCGGAGCAAGGCCAGACAGGGGATGATGACGCGGCCCGCCGAGTCCCCGGGTAGGCCGCTGGAGCGTCACGGCAACGTGACGCCGAGAGAGATGACCGTCGATGGGGCGCGAGCCCCGGAACAGAACCCGGCGTACAGGCCGGCCCATTCGCCTCAGCTCACCGCGAGCGACGCCGCACCGATGATGCCGGCGTTGTTGCGGTGCACAGCGGGAACGATCGGCGTCCTGATGTCCAGCAGCGGCAGGAACTGCTCGGAGTGCTTGGAGACGCCGCCGCCGACGACGAAGAGATCGGGGCTGAAGAGGAACTCGATGTGGCTGTAGTACCACTGCAGCCGCGCCGCCCACTTCTTCCACGACAGCTCGTCCCGTTCCATCGCCGAGTACGCCGCATAGGCCTCGGCGTCCTTGCCGTGCTTGGCGCGGTGCACGTGTCCGAGCTCGCTGTTGGGGATCAGCACGCCGTCGTAGATCATCGCCGACCCGATCCCGGTTCCGAGCGTGGTGAGGATGGTGAGTCCGTCGACGCCCTTCGCCGCTCCGTAGCGCACCTCGGCGATCCCGGCGACGTCGGCGTCGTTGGCGAAGTGGATGTCGCGCCCGAGCCCCTTCTCGAAGAACGCCTCGGCTTCGAACCCGATCCATTCGTCCGACACGTTCGCGGCCGACAGCGTGCGACCGGACTTCACGATGGCGGGGAAGGCGACACCGAGGGGGAGGGCCTCGTCCGAGACGCCGAGCTCGTCGAGGACGACGGTGACCGCATCGAGCACGTCTTGGGGTTTGGCGCCCTTGGGCGTGGACACCTTCACCCGATCGCTGAGGAGTTCGCCGCGCTCGAGGTCGACGATGCCGCCCTTGATGCCTGTGCCGCCGATGTCGACGCCGATCGCCCGGGTGCTGTTCGCTGCCATGTCTTCACCCTATCCAGGCCCGGACCCCGCTTCACTAGGATCGGGACAGGGGTGTCACCGAGGCGCTCGCGAACCGGAGGAGGCGGCCATGTCCGGCGGCGAAGAGAAGTTCTGGTACAACCTGACGACCGGGCAGGTCGAGCGGGGCCACGTCTCGCCGGCGGTCGACCGCGCCGGCCCGTTCGACACGGCCGAGGATGCCGCGCGGGCGCCGGAGCTGCTGAAGGAGCGCTCGCGCGCCTGGGCCGAGGACGAAGCCCGCGACGACGCCTGGGGCGCGACCGGAACCGGCGCCGACGACAAGTAGTCTGGCAGTCAGCCAACCGACGTCCAGCGGAGGGAAAGTCATGGACAAGCAGCGCGATTTCGTCCTGCGCACGATCGAGGAGCGGGGCGTCAAGTTCGTCCGGCTCTGGTTCACCGACGTGATCGGCACGCTCAAGTCGGTGGCGATCGCCCCCGCGGAGGTCGAGGGGGCCTTCAACGAGGGTCTCGGCTTCGACGGCTCCGCCATCGAGGGTCTCACGCGCACCTACGAATCGGATCTGCTGGCGCACCCCGATCCCACGACGTTCCAGACGCTTCCGTGGCGGGGCGAGATCGACCCGACCGGTCGGATGTTCTGCGACATCACCACCCCCGACGGTCAGCCCGCTGTGGCCGACCCGCGGTACGTGCTCAAGCGATCCCTGGCGAAGGCAGCCGATGCGGGCTTCACCTTCTACACGCATCCTGAGATCGAGTTCTACCTGCTGAAGTCATCGCGCTACGGGACGGAGGGCCCGGAACCGGTCGACTCGGCCGGCTACTTCGACAACGTGCCGGGCGGCACGGCGCACGATTTTCGTCGTCGTTCCGTGCGCATGCTGGAGGACCTCGGGATCTCCGTCGAGTTCAGCCACCACGAGGGCGGACCGGGCCAGAACGAGATCGACCTGCGGTACGCCGATGCCCTCACGACCGCCGACAACATCATGACCTTCCGCACGGTGATCAAGGAAGTCGCCATCGAGCAGGGCGTCTACGCGACGTTCATGCCCAAGCCGCTCGGCGGCAAGCCGGGAAGCGGGATGCACACCCACATGTCGCTCTTCGAGGGCGACACCAACGCGTTCTACGAAGAGGGCGGTCAGTATCAGCTCTCCAAGGTCGGGCGGCAGTTCATTGCCGGGCTGCTGCGCCACGCCAACGAGATCTCGGCGGTCACGAACCAGTTCGTCAACTCCTACAAGCGTCTGTGGGGCGGCGACGAGGCCCCGAGCTTCATCTGCTGGGGGCACAACAACCGGTCCGCCCTCGTGCGCGTGCCGATGTACAAGCCGAACAAGGGTCAGTCCTCGCGCGTGGAGTACCGCGGCATCGACTCGGCGGCCAATCCCTACCTGGCGTACGCCCTGATGCTTGCCGCGGGTCTGAAGGGCATCGAAGAAGGGTACGAGCTGCCCGCCGAGGCCGAGGACAACGTCTGGTCGCTCACCGATTCCGAGCGTCGCGCGCTCGGCTACGCGCCGTTGCCGACCAGCCTCGACCACGCCCTGGAATACATGGAGGAGTCGGAGCTGGTGGCCGAGACCCTCGGCGAACAGGTCTTCAACTACGTGCTGCTGAACAAGCGCCGTGAGTGGCAGGAGTACCGGTCGCAGGTCACCCCGTACGAGTTGAAGAGCAACCTCGAGATGCTCTGACGCCGGCGCCATGGCCAGCGATCGCTCCACGACCCTGACCGGTCTCGCGCGCGTCGGCTTCAGCCGCCTGACGGAGGCCGATGCGGACCTCTCCGAACTCGAGCAGCTCATCGACGTGCCCTGGGAGGCGCTCCGCGACGCCGCGTCGGACGCGGCCGATCCCGATGCCGCCGTCTCGGCGATACTCTTCATCGCGCGACGAGATCCCGCCGCCGTGCGGGAGCTTCGTGCGAGCGAGAACGGGTGGCGCGCCCTGTGGGCGCTCCTGGGCGCGTCGTCCGGATTCGGGGAGTTCTTCCTCCGCCATCCCGAGGAGCTCGCCGAGCTGGTGCATGCCGGCACGAGCCTTCCGACCGACATCGAGATGCGGGAGGAGCTGCTCGACGCCGTCGGCGAAGCCGACGGCTTCGCTCGCGACGGCAGCGAGAGCTCCTGGGTCGCGCTGCGGGTGCGGTATCGGCGCATGCTCGCCAAGATCGCCGCTTTCGATCTGCTGAGCCCCTCGCCCGTCGACCAGGTCCCGTTCGTCGCCGGGCGGCTGGCGGACGCAGCCGCGGCCGCACTCGAGGCGTCGCTGTGCGTCGCTCGCACACGCGTGTCGTCGACGGGGCCGTCGTTCCCGCGCGAACACGTTGCGGCGACCCAGCTCGCGGTCATCGGCATGGGCAAGACGGGGGCGCGCGAGCTGAACTACGTCAGCGACGTCGACGTCATCTTCGTCGGCGGCGCAGCGGACTGGCTCCGGGAGGAGGTGGGGGAGAGCCGCGTGATCGACATCGCGACCCGGCTGGCGGTACAGACCATGCGCGGTGTCTCCGAGATGGAGGTCGAGCCTCCCCTGTGGGAGGTCGACGCGAACCTCCGCCCGGAGGGGAAGCAGGGAGCGCTGGTGCGCACCCTGGCGTCGCACCTGTCGTACTACGACCGGTGGGCGGCGAGCTGGGAATTCCAGGCGCTGCTGAAGGCGCGCGCGATCGCGGGCGACGAGGCGCTCGGCGACGCGTACGTGAACGCGGTCGGGCCGAAGGTCTGGACGAGCGCCGCGCGCGAGAACTTCGTCGACGGCGTGCAGCGCATGCGCGAACGTGTGACCGACCACATCCCGAGCGACGAAGTCGCCCGCCAGATCAAACTCGGCCCCGGCGGGATCCGGGACATCGAGTTCACCGTGCAGCTGCTGCAGCTTGTCCACGGACTCTCCGACCACGGCATCCGGCAGCGGAGCACGCTCGCGGCGCTCGACGCACTCGTCGCGGAGGGGTACATCGGCCGCGCCGAAGCCGCCGCCTTCTCGCGTGACTACCGGATGCTCCGGCTGCTGGAGCATCGCGTGCAGCTGCGCCACCTGCGCCGCACCCACCTGATGCCCGAAGACGCCGAGGGACTGCGTTCCCTGGCTCGGGCGACCGGACTCGGGGACACCGGCGATTCGGTCCTGCGGATCTGGGAATCGGTCAAGCGGGAGGTTCGCGACATCCACGTGCGGCTGTTCTACCGTCCGCTGCTGTCGGCGGTGGCGGCTCTCCCCGAAGAGGAGCGCTCCCTCTCGCCGGAGCAGGCGAAGGACCGGCTGGCGGCCATCGGATTCCGCGACCCCGGGGGCGCGCTGCGTCACATCGGGGCGCTCACGACGGGACTCAGTCGCAAGTCGCAGATCCAGCGGCACCTCATGCCGGTCATGCTCCGCTGGTTCGCCGACGGCGTCGACCCCGACTACGGGCTGATCGCCTTCCGCCGTCTCAGCGAGAGGCTGGGGGACTCGCCCTGGTTCCTGCGCATGCTGCGCGACTCCGCGGGAGCTGCGGAAGACCTCACGCGTGTGCTCTCGGGCTCCCGCTATGTGGGTGAACTGATGGAATGGATCCCCGAGTCGGCCGCGTGGCTCGATGACGGCCAAGCCCTCCGTCCGCGGTCCGGGGTCGCTCTCCAGGAGGAAGCGCGCGCGATACAGACCCGTCACGACAACGTCGAAGACGCGATGCACTCCGTACGGGCGCTCCGCCGCCGCGAGATGCTGCGGACCGCCATGGGCGGAATCCTCGGCGTGCTCACGATCGAGGAGATCGCGGACACCCTCACCACGATCAGCGAGGTGAGCATCCAGGCCACCCTGCGCGCGGTGCGCCGGGAGGTCGTTCCACCGGAAGACGACGCCCTCGATTTCTCGATCATCGCGATGGGTCGCTTCGGGGGGCGGGAACTCGGCTTCGGGTCCGACGCCGACCTCATGTACGTCTACCGACCGAACGGGCTCGACCCTCAGCGCGCGCATCAGCTCGCGCAGGCGCTCGTCCAGGGACTTCGGCGGCACTCCGAGGATCATCGTCTCCCGCTCGACCTCGACGCCGACCTGCGCCCGGAGGGGCGCAACGGCCCGCTCGTACGATCCCTGGAATCGTATGCCGAGTACTATCGCCGATGGTCGCTGTCGTGGGAGGCGCAGGCGCTGCTGCGGGCACGGGGGATCGCGGGAAGCGTCAAGCTCATCCGCGCCTTCACCGAACTCGCCGACGAGGTGCGCTATCCCGCGCACGCGGACCAGCAGGGGCTTCGTGAGATCAAGCGGATCAAGGCGCGGGTCGAGAGTGAGCGGCTGCCCCAGGGGGTGGACCCGGCTCGTCACCTCAAGCTCGGCCCGGGCGGCCTGAGCGACGTGGAATGGCTGGTGCAGCTCCTGCAGCTGCAGCACGCGCACGCGGTACCCGCCATGCGCACCACCTCGACGCTCGACGCCCTGCATGCCGCACGCGAGGCCGGCCTCGTGTCGGCGGTGGCGACCGAGCGTCTGGCGGCGTCCTGGCGTCTGGCGAGCCGCCTGAGGTCCGCCAACACGCTGCTCTCGGGACAGACCAGCGACGTGCTGCCGACAGACAGATCCAAGCTCGACGGCATCGGGCGTCTGCTCGAGATGCCGCCCCACAGCGCGAGTCTCGTCGAGGAGCAGTGGGTGCGAACCGCCCGACGCGCCCGGCGCACGTTCGACACGCTCTTCTACGGTTGAGGACGGCTCACGTCGCGGCCCAGCGCAAAGACGGCCCCCGGGGTGCACACGGGGGCCGTCTTACGTCACGCGGTCTGCGTCACACGCCGAAGTAGAGCTCGGCTTGAGGATCTGAGAACCGGAGGGGGTTCCGCAGGCTCACACTTCCCTGCAAACACAGGGAAGTGCAATGGTGAGCATGGGTGGGGTCGCTGCTGCGGCTGTCCGAGAACCCGTCCGTTTACTCGATTCTTGGCCGTCCTACGGAGTTCGCTGGAGGTCTGCGGGTGGTGCCGCCTACCTCATTGGTATGAGCGACGACCGCCCCCGCCTCTGGACTCCGCAGGAACTTGCAGAGTACACGGGCATCCCGATCAGGACGCTCGCTGACTGGCGGACAGAGCGTGCGCGCAGCCGAGGTCTCGGGTTGCCGTTCGTCGCACTCTCGTCGCACAACGTCCGCTACCGCGATGAGGATGTCGAGGCGTTCATCGCGCGGCGGATTGTGGCCCCGACGGATAGGGCGGGCGACTGATGGCGCGGCCGAAGCGCGCGCTCGGCGAACTCGGCAAGGTGACCTATACCGTCGAGCCGAACGGCCTGGTCATCGCGCGAGCGCGGGTCTATGACGGCAACGGGCAAGAGCGTCGTCCCAGCGGCAGCGGAGCGACCGAGGCTGAGGCTCTGACCGCGTTGCAGGAAGCGGCCGATGTCGCGGTCGGTCGAGTCCTGGCGCGACGGACGCAGTTCATGACCGTCGCCGAGTTGGCAACGGCGTGGTTGAAGACTGCGTATCACGATGATGATCCGCGGGTGCTGCGTCAGCGCCGCGAGCAGACCGTCGACGGCTACGCATCGGTGGTCCGCGCGCATGTCATCCCGCGTGCAGGTGCCATCCCTATCGCTGACATCACCGCGGATCGTGCCGACGGGCTGCTCATGGACATCGCCCGTGAGAAGTCGGTGACGACCGCGAACAAGGTTCGGAACGTGATGTCGCTGATGTTCGATTGGGCGATCCAGCAGGGGCACTTCTCGGCTGCCGGGTCGATCCAGCAGACGCGGTACGGGGCGGTCGTCGTGGCGAACCCGATCCGTGCGACCCGGCGAGCGGACGAGCCGGACACGGTGTACTTCGAACTCGACGCGGTGCAGGTCAAGTACGTCCTCCACCTCATCCGCGATGTGTGGCCGGAGCGTCACCGAGCGCGCTATCCGGTGGGTCGACGGCCCAACTACAAGCTGCTCGCCGACTACATCCTCATCACGCTCGGCACCTCCGAGAGGACTGCGGAGCCGATTGCGATCCGGTTCCAGGACGTGCGGTTCGAGGCGGTGGAGCAGCCGGATGGGAGCCTCACGATGGAGGCCCTCGTCTGGGTCGGCGGGACGATGGTTCGCACCAAGTCGCGCGGGCTGTTCCGTCAGGACTCGCCCAAGGCGGAGCGGCAGAAGCGTTGGGTTCGCGTGCCGAAGTTCGCGGCCAAGGTGCTGAGCGAACTCGTGGCGAACCACGTTCCTGATCCCGACCGGAACCCAGACGACGTGTTGTTCACGACCGAGCGCGGCCGTCCGCGCGACCCCAGCGCGGTCGGCGAACTGCTGCGGATGTTCCGCCGCGAGTTCGAGCCCGAGCTGCTGGCTATCGGGGTCGACGCCGAGCACCTCACCTTCCGCAGCCTCCGCAAGGCCGTTGCCGCGGCGGTATCGGACACGGCTGGCGTCGAGGTCGCACGCGACCTGCTCGGGCACAGCAGTACCGACATCACGGAAGGGCACTACGCGAAGCGCCCCGACCTCATCGTCGAGGTCGCGGCTGACGCGCTCGACGAGGCGTTCGCGGGCATCGACGCATGAACTGTAAGGCTCAAGAAGGGGATGCCGCATGAACACTTGTATTGTCCAGAGTGTGCAGGTGGAGGTAGGATGGGGTCATGACCATGACGAGCTTGACGATCAACCCGGAGGATGTGCGCTCCAGCGCCGGGGCGCGCCCGGCTTGGCTGGAGCAGGTCGCCGCGTATGTGCAGCAGGCGGCAGCCGATGGGGAGACGGTGACGCTGACGGCGAAGCGCCGCATGATGACCCCCGAACAGGTCGCCGACGCGATGGGCGTGTCTCGTCCCACCATCTCGCGGAAGATCAAGGCGGGGGAGATTCGCGCTGTCAAGGTCGGCAATCGCAATCGCATCCCCTACGAGGAGTTCGAGCGGTACTGGCGCAAGACGATGGGCGACCTCGTGGAGCTGACGCGCGATGAACTCCGTGACGACCTCTTCGGTGATCAGTGAGCTGACGCGCGTTCTCCTGGACGCGAACATCATCGCTAAGCCCGTCACTCGGACTCTGCTGGTCGTCGGCGGGGTGCCGAGCGGCTTCCGCGCCTTCTGGAGCCGGGCTGCCGAGCGGGAGGCCCAGGTGCACATGCGCCCGAAGGCGTTGCCGCCGTCGAGCGTCCGGGAGCGATTCGGCATCGTCCTCGGGCCGACCGGCACGGGTGCGGAACGCTTCGGCGGGACGAAGGGCGCGGATCGGCAGATCCTCGCCGACGCCGCGGCCGCGGGCGCGCGGTTCCTGGTCACTGAGGACGTGGACGACTACGGGCTGGACGACCTCGCCAGCGTCGGTATCTCGGCGGTGAATCCCGACCTGTTCCTCGCCACGCGGCTCACCCGTGATGCCTATTCGACGGTGATCGACCTGTTCGTCGAGCGCCAGCTCAACCCGCCGACCACGGCTGCGCAGTTCCATGCCGCCATCGCCAAGAACCACCCGCGCCTGTTCGCCGCGCACGCGGACCTGTACGACATCGAGCCTGAGCGCGGCATCCACGGCGAGCCTGAAGTGATCTTCCGCGGCACGCGCTGCCTGCGCTGCGAGCAGATCGTCGCCGCACCCGCCGCGATCATCGACGGGCTCGGCCCGGAGTGCCGCTGAGCTACAGCCTCGGCGCGTTGGTCGGCGGCGCGGCAGGGGGCGTCGCGGGGACGAACGGGGCCGCGGGCTCACGACCCGCACTCTCTCGTGACCCGAGGTTCGGTTCGTAGGCGCGCACGGCTTCGATGGTCAGCTCGACGCGCTCGGATTCCGGCGCGGCGGGCTCGGGGGCGGGTTCGTCCTGCATTGCGGCGAGCTGGGACTCGACGCGGGCGAGGTCTTCCTCGGCGTCGGCGAGGGTCTGGGCGTGGCGGAAGGGCTGGCTGAGGCGCTGGTTGGTGTCGGCGACGGTCTGTTCGGCTTCTTCCAGGTCTTCGCGGGCCTGGTCGAGGAGCGCGGGGATGCCGCTGACACGGTTCTCGATGCGCTGCACCAGCCCGAGCCCGGCTTCCAGGAACGACTCCTTCGGCAGCGTGAATCCCGAGCGGGGAACCTCGGGTAGGGAGACGGTCACATCGAGGGCGGCGAGCCCGGAGCGGGCCTCGACGTGGATGTCGAAGCCGGAGATGCGGCCGATGATCCCGAAGTCCTTGTGCCCGTACCGCGGCAGCCACTTCAGTCCCGAGTCGCCCATCCACGCCGCGAGCGCGTGCGCGGCCTCCGAACGGGAGTCGTAGTCGCGCGTGCCGAGCGTGATGCGAAACCTGTCGCCGCTCGTGTCGATCATCTGTGGGGCAGCGGCTTCGAGCCCGCGAATGTCCGCGGCGGCGCGCTCTGCGGCCGACCGGGCGCGGTTTCCGGTGTGCACCAGCATGTCCTCGTTGCGCTCATGCGCGCGCTGCAAGCGGCGCAGCCGATTGACCTCGTTGAGGATGACGGAGTGCTCCAGCAGGAGCGGGTTGCCGGAGGCGATGGCCTTGGCTTCTGCGGCGGACAGCGCGGAGGTGTCGATCTCCTCGATCTCGCGGGCGTTGATCTTGCCGCGCAGGAGTTGCGCGAACGACGCGGCCTTCCGCTCGACGGTCTGCCACATGTAGGAGTCGAAGGAACGCTCGGTGAAATAGCGGACGATCGCCACTTCCTCGTTCTGGTTGCCCTGCCGCATGATGCGCCCGTCGCGCTGGGCGATGTCGGATGGCCGCCACGGGCAGTCCAGATGGTGCAGCGCGATGGCGCGGGCCTGGACGTTCGTTCCGACGCCCATCTTCTCCGTCGATCCGAGGAGCACGGCGACGTGGCCGGCGCGGGCCGCGGCGAAGAGGCGGGCCTTCTCCACGTCGGTCTTCGACTCGTGCATGTACCTGACCTGCTCGGCGGGGATGCCGCGCTGCACGAGCTGCTGCCGCAACTCGTCGTAGGCGTTCCACCTGTCCTGGTTCGGGGTGCCGATGTCGCTGAACACGAGCTGGAGCGCCCCGCGCACCGCGGAGGGCTGCCCAGTCAGCGTGTCGAGGTACTCGTTGTCTCGGGTGCGTTCCCAGATGCGGTGGATCGCGTCGGCGGCGACGTCGACTTTGCTCGGCCCGGACGGGTCGCGGGGGACGACCATGCGGATGTCGAGCGCGGCCTTGCGCCCGTCGGTGGCGATCAGGAGCATGTTGTCCTCGTCGGGCCGCACCTGGCGAGTGGCGACCTTCTCGGCGCGCTCGGCGAGGGAGGCGACGTACTGCTCCAGCTCGACGGTCGGCTGCACCGGCACGGTGGAGGGCGCGCGGCTGCCGTCGTCGCGTTGCACGAGCGCGGGCACGGGCAGGTCGAGGTCGTCGGCGGTCTTCACATCGGCGAACACCGACCACATCCGAAGCAGCTCCTGCCCATTCTGGAACCGGGCGAAGCGGGTCTTCATTCGGAAGGTGCTGCCGGTCGGCGAGATCTCCATCTGCGTGACCAACTCGCCGAACGTCGCCGCCCACGCATCGAACGCGCCGACACCCGCCGACTCCAGCACGTCGGGCCGCAGGTATCGCTGCATGACATAGGTTTCGGTGATCGAGTTCGAGATGGGCGTCGCGGTCGCCGCGGTCACGACCCGCTCGCGTCCTGCCGAGCGAAGGTATTCGAGCTTCATGTGCAGGTCGCTCGCGCGATCCGAACCCTCGATGGCGGCGTCGCGGATGTTCGACTCCGTGGCGAGGTTCTTGTACATGTGCATCTCGTCGACGATGACGTAGTCGATGCCCGTGTCCTCGAAGCAGACCCCGCGGTCGCGGTCGGTATCGGTGCGCTCCTTCAGCTTGTTCTCCATCGCCAGGAGCTTGCGCTGGATGCGCTTGACGCTCATCCGCTGCTCGCCGGTAGCCTCGCCCAGCACTTGCCGCACGTCCTCGACCTGCCCGCGGATGTACTGTGCCTGCGTCTCGGCGCGCAGCGGAATCTTGGCGAACGCGCCCTGGGTGACGATGATCGCGTCCCACTCGTTCGCGGCGGCGCGGGCGACGAACAGCCGCCGCTTGTCTGCCGTGAGATCGAGGCTCGACGCCGCGAGCACACGGGCGCGCGGGTAGATCTGGAGCCACTCGCGCCCGAACTGCTCCAGCATGTGATTCGGCACGACCACGACGGGCTTGCTGATGAGCCCCATCCGGCGCATCTCCATTGCGCCCATAATCATTTCCGCGGTCTTGCCCGCGCCGACCTCGTGGAACAGACCCGCGGCGGGCTCGGACACCATGCGCGCGACCGCGGCCCGCTGGTGCGTGCGCGGCTCGAAGTTCGACGCCAGGCCGGGCAACGACAAATACGCCCCGGCATCCGTGTAGTCGCGGAGCACGATGGAGTTGAAGCGCCGGTTGTACTCGTCCACGAGTGCCTGCGCGCGGGCCGGGTCTTCCCACACCCACTCGCTGAACCGCTCCTGGAGGGCGTCGGCCTTCTCCTGCGCTGCGGCGGTCTCGACGGGGTTGAGCACGCGACGCACCTTGCCGTCGATGTCCTTCTCCTCGTCGTAAACGAGCATCGTCCGCTGCTCCATGACGGCCTGGGCGATGTCCGGCGCGGGGCGGCGAGGCGTGCCCCACTCCGAGGTGGAGGGCAGCCCCTGCCGACCGCCGCGAATCTCCCACATGCCTGGCAGCGGGTTCTCCACGCGAACGTCGGGCGCGCGCAGGGTGCTCCGCAGGAACTGCTCGTGCACGTCGGCGCTGATCCAGACCGCGCCGAGCTTCGCGTGGATGTCCTGGATGCCCAGCGGCGCGGGCAACACCTCAGCGAGCGCATCGACGTTGACCTGGAACTCCGGCTCGTCCTCGGCGCGGAGCCGTGCCGCTTCGAGCTTGACCCGCACGTCGCCCGACAGATACTCCGGCGCGTGGATGAGCTGGTTCGTGACCGGATCGGCGAACACGAGCGTTCCCAGCGCCTCGCGCGCCTCGCGGTCGTTCATGCCGAGCAGGTCGGCGACGAGAGTGATGTCGATGCGGCCAGTGCGGTCGAGGCTGACCGCGATGGCATCGGCCGGGCTGTCGACACCCTGCACCTCGGCGCGCGGTACCACCACGCGGTGACTCATGATCGCGGCAGGCGACGCGGACTGATCCTCGTCGTCGAACTGTTCCAGCGCGAGCACCAGGGGACCGAACGGGTCGGAGCGCAGAAGCCGGATCGGGGTCGGCACGATGCGCGCGAAGGTCTCCTCGCCGTCCTCGTTCGTGCGCCCGGTGGGGCGCAGCGTGTAGCGGTTCAGCGCCCCGTAGGTGCCGACATACTTCAGGTAGTCACGGCGCAGCGTCGTGCGGGTGAGCACGATGTCAGGCGTATCGTCCACGCTCGCAGCTTCCGCGGTCAGCAGGCGAGATGCCCCGTCGCGCAGACGCAGCAGGGCGCGTAGCTCGCGCTCGGCGGACTTCGGCACCGCAAGCGGCTCCAGCGAGCCGGAGACAACGGTGCGGAAGCCGCCGCTTTCGCCCGCCACGATGCTGCCGTCCCACAGCTCTGGCGCCGACGGGGTGAACGCCGCCCGGCGCGCCTGCTGCTCGGCGGTGCGCTCGGTCATCGTCAGCCCGGCCCGGCGCGCGGAGAACACGATCTGGTCGACGGCGACCGCGAGTTCCGCCTCCAAGTCGGCCAGATCGGTCGTGATGGTGAGCGTGGCCGCGTCGTACATCCCGTGGCCGACGCCGACCTCCCCGAGCATCTGCTCCGGGTGCTCATCGAAGTAGCGGTTGATCCGCATCGGCACGCCGTCGATGGGCACCTGCGCAACCGTCTCCCAGGCGTCGTCGCGCATCTGCTCGCCGTCCGGTCGCCGCCGGAACACGAGCAGGTCGGTCACCACCTCCGTCCCCGCGGCTCGGCGGTGCGCCCCGGTGGGCAGGCGGATTGCGCCCACGAGGTCGGCCAGCTCGTTCATCTCCCGCCGCGCGCCGGGGTTCTGCGCGTCCATCGTGAAGTGCGAGGTGAGAACCGCGACGAGTCGGCCGGGCCGGGTCAGGCGCAGCGATTTGATGATGAAGTGGTTGTGCATCGACTGCCGGGTCGCGTTGTGCAGCGGGTCGTGCAGGGTGACGCTGCTGAACGGCACGTTGCCGATGGCGGCGTCGAAGTGTCCTTCAGGCAGCCGGGTGTCGGCGAAGGACTCGGCGCGGACGGTCGCGTGCGGGTACAGCTCGGCGCAGATCGCCGCCGTCAGCGGATCAAGTTCCACTCCGGTCATCTGTGCCGACTCCGGCGCGAGGCCGATGAACGTGCCCGCCCCGGAGCCGGGCTCCAGGACCGCGCCTCCGCTGAACCCCAGGCCGTCCAGCAGTCGCCACACCTGCCGGGCGATGGTCGGGTCGGTGTAATGCGCGTTGATGGTCGTCCGCTCCGCGGCCTCCCACTCGTCGTCGCTCAGAAGCTCGCGCAGCTCGGCGCGCTCGGCATCCCAATCGGGCTTCAGGTCATCGAACACCTCGGGGATCGCGCCCCAGCTCGACCAGCGGGCGAGCACGCGCTGACCCTCCGGGGACGCGGGGCGACCCGTCGAGTTCAGATCGTGGATGAGCTGGATCGCCTCCACGTTCGCCCGATAGCGCGCTTTCGCGCCTGACGGCCCGAGGTCGTCCTGCGAGGCGGGGACGAAACGGGGCGCTACCGCAGCTCGCGGAAGAAGCGGATCGTCGCCGCCTCGGCGAGCGTCGCCTGGTTTGCCCGCATGTACTCCCGCGGGGGCTCCGTCGCCACGAGTTCCAGCAGGAACTCGACGCTGAGCGCCCACTTCTTCGCCAGTTCCTCCAGTTCCACGGAGGAGGGCATCGAATCCGGGCAGTCCTGCATCCGCTCCGCCCAGAGGATCAGGTTCTCGTCGGAGGGCCGGGTCTGCTCCCATTCCTCCCGCGCTTGATCCAGCGGCAGGCTCGGGTCGGTGATCCACGCCAGTTGTGACATCACGACCTCCTCCGCCTGCTTCCGGGCTGCTGTCAGCCGGGCGACCTTCTGCAAGAAAGTCTCCCCCTGCCGGTCGCTCCCCGCCAGCATTGACGCGAGGTTCGTCACCTGCGTCTGCATTTCCAGGCCCATCGCCTCGAAGAATGCCGCCGGATCGCTCAGCTCCGCCACCCGGCTCGGGACCGTCGCCTGCCAATGCGACAGCGCCATCTGCCCGTACTTGTTCATCGCCTGCCCCAGCCTCCCGAGCTGCGGTGAGCGCGGCGTCGGCCGCGGGCTCGTCGAGCCCCCACAGATCGAACTCCAGTTGCCCCGGCCAGGGCTTCCGGGATCGCTGCCGCGCCATTTGCAGTCACCGCCCGCGCCCTACTGCTCCGCCGCGAGGCGGGCGTAGAACTCGTCCTCGATGGCCTGCCTGCGCGCCACGTCCTCCTTGACGAACTGCGTGAAGTCGGCGTCCCGGTTGGGGATGATCGTCTCCGTGACCGGGGGCAGGTCGTCTTCGCCCGGCCAGACGGCCTGCCGCGTCGGGCGATCCGTGTTGAGCTTCGTCCCGCACGCCGTCACCGCGTCCCGGAGCTGCGGGATGAAAGCCCAGAAGTCTCGCCACCAGCCGAACGGTGCGGAGCCGTGCTGCTTCTTGTCGTAGGCATTCAGGTAGTGCTGGCGCAGCGCCGACAGCGGCCACACCAGCTCCGGGTGCCGGTGCCAGTACGGCGGCACGACATTCACGCTCAGCCCGAACTCGTGGCGCAGCCAGTTCACCCAGGCGTTCAGCTCCAGCCACTCCACCTGCGCCTCGGCCGCGGTCAGGATGTTCCAGTTCACGGGGCGCGGCGGTTCGGGCGCGTCCCCCGTATCGGGGTCCGCCTCCTTGGCCGGCCTCGGCGAAGGTGCCACCGGCTCCGGCTCCGGTTCTTCGGGCGGGGGCACGTCGAAGTCGGGATCGTCCGGCGGGAACAGCGTCGTCTCGGTGGTCATGACGCGGCCTCACAGCGTCATCGGACGGGGCGACGGCTGCTGCGGAAGGGTCGGGTCGGGCGCTTCGATGGGCGCGCTCTCGACCTGCTGCGACCGCGAGCGGCCACGGTCGACGGCGTAGCTCGTGCGGGCGGCGTCGGGGCCGATGTGCGTGGCGATGAACTCCTCGCCGCTGACAGTCTCACCATTCTTCTCATAGCTGAACTTCTGGACGTGGCCGCTGGCGACGAAGTTGTCGCCGCGCGCGAACTTCTCGTAGGCGTGCTCCGCGCTGCGCCGGAACATCTTGAACGGGTAGAACTTCGTCTCGCCCTGGGTGAACGAGCCGTCCGGGTTGCGCTCGAACTGCTCCTGACCGATCCAGGCGAACAGCCGCGCCTCACCGTCCTCGTTGAAGGACAACTGCGGGTCGCTGGCGAAGAAGCCCCACAGGGATTCCTTGGTTCGCATCGGGTGCTCCTTACTTACTTCTCCTGCCGAGAGAGGATTGCTACCCGATAGGTGCGCAGGCTCGACCGTCCGCGCCCCGGCTACTGTGATGACATGGCTGAGAGGCGAGCGTCGCCTGGGCAGAGAACGCGAGAGGTAGGTCGTCCAGTGTCGTTCGTGAACAACTCGACCGGCGAAGAATTCGAGGATGAAGACGAGTACCTGCGTTCGATGAAGCAGGATGACTCCTACCAGTTCTCATACGACTATGAGTACGTCGCCGACAGATTCGGCGACGGTGATGACGACGTGAAACTGGAGAACGCGAGGCTCAACGTCTCGCTGACTTGGGACGACTCCTCGGCTCCGGGGTACGTCGTCTCGTACACCGTCGATTCGCCGACCCCGATTCCAAACGACTGGACGGGCGACGCCGACCAGGTCTTCAATGACTTGTGGCTTGCCGTTACCGCGGACCTGAGTTCCCTTGGTATCGGCTCGGAGCTGCACAAAGACTGGCCGATCTAGCGTCCGCGGTGGGCGCCGATCTGGCGGTCACGCGAAGGTGGGTCAGTCGCCGACGACTGTTGCCTCACCCATCCCAGCGGTGCCCGGCTGCATGACCGCCTCGACCTCGGCGCGCTGGGCGAGTAGCGTCTCGGCATCCGGCCGATGGAGCCAGTAGCGCATGGTCGTGATGATCGGCGGCGCAGAGCGCAGCAGCACGAGTGAAGTGCCCTGGGGCAGGGTGCGGATGTCTTCGACCTTCATGATCGGGACGCGCCGGATCGAGCGTTGATTCGAGCGCAAGCCGCGCTCGCCGATGGTCACGGAGTCAGTCGTCTCGTCGCGTTCGCCGATCAGTGTGGAGATGTCCTGGAGGTGCCGTGTGTCCGTCCCGCCGCCGAGCACGATCTTGGTGATGCTCGCATCCCACATCGCGGTCGCGGCGTCGTCGCCCCAACGACCTCGCGCCTGGGCGAGCGACTGGAACACGGGCATCACCGTGAGCCCGGTGCCGCCGCCCTCTGCCATGAGGACCGGGAGCGAAGGCAGAGGCGCGAGGTTCCCGATCTCGTCGAGTGCGAGCAGCACGGGCGGGTCGAGCCGCGCGCCCGGCGAGCGCGCCGCGATGCGCCGGGCCGTCTCCACGAGGTCTTCGATGAACGCCGCGACGAGCGACGAGGACGCCCCGGCTCCGGCTCCTGTCGCAAGCAGGTAAAGCGTGCCGGAGTCGCGCAGGAACGCCTCGGGGTCGAACTGCTCGTCCTCGCTGGGACTGACCGCTTCCAGCACCCGCGGGTCGGCGAGGGAGGCGAGAGAGAACGAGACGCCCTGCCAGATGGAGTCTCGCGTGCGCGGGTCGGATTGCAGCATCCCGTCGAGCGACTCGGCCCATCCGGTCGCAGCCTGGGGGTGCGAGGCGAGAATGGAGACGGCATCCGCCGCAGCCGCGGGGTCGAGCGTCCAGCGGAACAGCTCGGCGGGCTGTCGATGGTCGAGGGCTGCGGCGTGCAGAAGCGCCTGAAGCGCAGTGCGCGTCTTGCCCTCCCAGAATCCGCCGTTCTCGACGGAGGGGCCGGAGAGACCGGTTCCCGCGGCGAGACCTGTGCCGCGGATCATCGCAGTCAAGGGCACCTCGCACCCGCGAATCGGCGACCATCGCAGACCCGCAGGCACGCCCTCGGCGAGATGCTGGGGATCGAACACGGAGACCGGGCCGCGGCGCGCCTGGCGAGCGCGGAGCGTCGCCGTGAGGTTGTCCGGCCGGGTCGAGGTCGTGATGACCGCACCGGGCGCGTCGAGGATGGAGTTGATGACGATGTTCGCGCCCTTCCCGGATCTCGGCGGGCCGATGAGCAGGATCGAGTCCTCCACGGATGTCCACACGCCCTTGCCGCGTGAGGTGCCAAGGAGGTAGCCGACCTGCTCGGGCTTCGGGTCCGTGAGCGAGGGGCGCAGCGTCTTCGCGCGACGCAGAAGGTCGCGTTCGGACGCGGCGCGCTGCACGTCGCGCGCATCGGCGATTCCCTCGATCCGGTTTGGGTCTGCCTTGGTCCGCTTGCCCAGCTCGCGCACCCATCGCCAGATGAACCACCCCGCGGTGCCGATGGCGGCGAGCAGGAGTGCGACGGTGATCCAGTAGGCGACGGGGCTGAGCGACGCGGAGCCGAGTGCCGAGCCGGGGTCGTCGGCGCGGAAGACCACTCCGACTCCCGCTTCGAGACCCGCCGCGGGCTGGGGCGCGCCCGTAACGAACGCAGCGATGCTCCCGGCCAAGCGCAGCGCACCGGCCAGCAGCATCGCACCGATGAGCGCGCCGAGGGCGAGGTTCGTCAGCTCGTCGCCGAACGCCCCGGCTCGCGGTGACGAACTGGTCATGTCGGGTGCCCGACGATGCAGGTGCCGGACACGCGGCCGAGCAGGATGACCTCGTGCCTGGGGCTGAGGTCGAGCAGTCCCGGCTCAATCAACGCCCGAGCGGCACCTTCGCGGCCTGCTCCGGTGTGCCGCACGATGACCGCGACGGCAACATCCTCGCCTGGCACGAAGCCCTCGGCGTTCTGGAGTGCGAGCGGGTGCAGCGGCGCGGCATCGTCAGGTGCAAGGTCGTCATGCTCGACGGAAGCCGGCGGCAGCTCAGCGGGGGACTGGTCGAGGGGTGCAGGGTGCAGTGGAGCGGTCACGATGTCCGTGTAGACGGTGCCGTCGAGTTCGTGCACCACGACGCGGACGGGGGAGCGGCGCTGCTCGATCACTTCGCCGATGATCTGCGCGAACGAGTGCCGCTGCCACGGCGGAGCGAACGTCGGCGGGCCGAACGGCTCCCCGTCGACCACGACGCGCAGCGTCGCGTTCGCCTGCACGGTCATCGTCACGACCGGCAGCACGGGCGGCACGTTGGCTGAGTCCTCCTGCTCGGCGCTCGCTGAGCGAGCGCGTCGTCGCCGCGAAAGGGTGATGGACATTTCACGCTGTCCCAACCGCCGTGAGTTTGATCGCGGTGGAGGTGGGTCGAAATCTCATACCTAGCAGGTACGCGGGCAGCTACGGCAAGAGGTCCGTGACTAGTGACAACTGACGTACGAGATGCTCGCGATTCGTGAAGTCCGCACAGGAATCGTAAATCTGTAGCTCTGTCCGAGCTATCCGACGTTGAGTGCGGCGAGTTGTTCCGGGGTTCCAGTCACCACGAGCCGCAGGTCCGAGTGCCCTTCCTCGATGCCCCAGTCCACGAAGGCGCAGCAGGTGCTTTCGGCCGCGACGAGTTCGCGTAGACGGGTGATGGAGTCCTCGACCTTGGCGTAGTGGATCGTCAGCCGCGTGTCCGTGTGTTCGATGTCGAGGGCGTAGTCCGCATCGAATGCCCGCCAGCGTTCGATCTGCTCCTTGCCTGCGGACGGGGTGAGCGTGCAGGCGATCGGCAGGCTGTTCAGGGGGCCGATGTGCGTCATGGGGTGGCCTCCTCCTGGTCGTCGTGGTCGAGGTCTTCGAGTACCTCGAAGGGGGATTCGAGGTCGCCGCGCCAGGCTTCGATGCCTTCCCGGATCGCGAGGACGGCGACGACGAGCGCGGCCACCGAGTCGGCCCACGCCCACCCGAACAGCGAGTTCAGGATCAGGCCGATGAGCACGGTGCCGGAGAGGTAGATGCACAGCAGGAGCTGCTTGGCGTCGGCCTGGACGCTCTTGGAGCGCAGCTCCCGCCCGGTGCGGAACTCGAACCAGGCCAGCGCGGGCATCACGATCAGGCTGGCGACGGCGATGCCGATCCCGACCGGGCTGTGCTCGGGGTCGCGGACGCCGGTGAGAGCGAGGATCGCGTCGACGGTGACGTAGGCGGCCAGGGCGAAGAACGCGATCCCGATCACCCGGACGGTGGCCTTCTCCCAGCGTTCGGGGTCTTTGCGGGTGAACTGCCAGGCGATCGCCGTGGCCGAGGCGACCTCGATCACCGAGTCCAGCCCGAAGCCGATCAGCGCCGCCGAGGACGCGATGGTGCCGGCGGCGAGGGCGATGACGGCCTCGATGACGTTCCAGGTGATCGTGAAGAACACGATGAACCGCACCCGCCGGTGCAGCACGGCCCGCCGCTCATCGGTGAGCGCGGGGGTCGTCACGACGCGGCCTCGACCGGCTCGCAGCAGCCCAGCACGGTGCAGGCCGGGTCTATGCACGGCACGGACTCGTCTACAGCGAGGGTCACGTCCACCAGCGCGGTCAGGGCTGCGGCCAGGTGCGGGTCGGCGATCTCGTAGCGGGTCTGGCGGCCCTCGGGCTCGGCGACCACGATGCCGCAGCCGCGCAGGCAGGCCAGGTGGTTGGAGACGTTCGTGCGGGTGAGGTCCAGGTCGCGGGCGAGCTTCGCCGGATAGCCCGGCGCGGTCAGCAGCGAGAGGAGGATGCGGGAGCGGGTGGGGTCGGCCATCGCCCGGCCTAGCCGGTTCATCACGTCCACCCGAGGAGCAAGAGTCAGCATACACTGACCATACAGCGACTAGTGACCTATTGGAAGGCTGGAAGGCTGGAAGGCTGGGAGGATGGGGAGCATGCGCGCGACGGCGGATTGGATGGAGCGGTGGCAGGTGCCGCTGTACCTCGCCGCGCTCATCGTCGGCGCTGTGGTCGGCCTGCTGGCTCCTGCCGTCGCGCATCCGGCGGAGCTGGCGATCAACCCCGTGCTCGGGCTGCTGCTCTACGCCACTTTCCTCGGCGTACCGTTCGCCAAGATCGGGCAGGCGTTCCGCGACTGGCGATTCCTCGTCACGGTCCTCACGGTGAACTTCGTCGCCGTGCCGATCGTGGTGTTCCTACTCTCGCGGATCGTCGCGCACGATCAAGTGCTGCTCGTCGGGGTGCTGTTCGTGCTGCTCACGCCCTGCGTGGACTACGTCATCGTGTTCACCGGGATCGCCGGCGGTGCGAGGGACCGCCTGCTCGCCGCCGCGCCGATCCTCATGCTCGGCCAGATGCTCCTGCTGCCGCTCTACCTGCTGCTGTTCGTCGGCCCCGAGTTCGTCGACGCCATCGACCTCGCCCCGTTCATCGAGGCGTTCCTGCTGCTCATCGTTCTCCCGCTCATCGCGGCCGGACTCACCCAGCTCGCCGCGACCCGCACCCGCTGGGGAGCGATCGTGCAGGAGATCGTGCTGGGCGCGATGGTGCCGCTGATGATGCTGACCCTTGCCGTGGTTGTCGCCTCACAGATCGCTGGCGTCGGGCGACAGCTCGGCGCGCTCCTGCTCGCACTTCCGGTCTACATCCTGTTCGCGGCGGTCATGGTCCCCATCGGCGCTCTCGCCGGGCGCGCCGCAGGGCTCGACACGCCCGGCCGCCGCGCGATTGTGTTCAGCGGCGCGACCCGCAACTCCCTCGTCGTCCTCCCGCTCGTCCTCGCCCTGCCCGCAACGTTCGACCTCGCCCCGCTCGTCGTCGTGACACAGACCCTCGTGGAACTCATCGTCATGGTCATCTTCGTCCGGCTCATCCCACGCCTCCTCCCCGCTCACGTCGACACTGAGGACTCACTGCCTCACACAGCCTGAAATAGCCTCTCGATCCGTGAGCTTCCGGTTCAACGAGGTTCAGGATTCGTGAACTCGCGGGAGTCACCTCTGGCCTTCTGACCTGTCTCGTACATCGCAAGCTCGGCAGGGTGGAGCTGGTGCTGGACGACGAACGAGCGGTTCTTGATCCTCCAGAGCCCCTGCCCGGTGCCGAGACCGGGGAGCAGCCCTTGCTCGGTTCCGGTGAGCCCGAGGGCCTGGGCGGTCGCGCCGAGCTGATCGCTCTCCTGCCGGTAGATCACCCTCGTCTCCGCGTTGGCGAGCAGCGACGAGGCGAGTGCGCGCATCGCCGAGCCCTGGTCGCCTACGTTGTCGAGGTCGCTGAGCTTGTGGAAAATGAGCAGGTTGGCGATGCCGTAGTGCCGCGCGAGCCGCCACTGTGCATCCATCCGGCGCAGCAGCGCCGGATGCGACATGAGCCGCCACGCCTCGTCGTACACGACCCACCTCGGGCCGCCCGCCGGGTCGAGCAGCGCCGATTCCATCCACGCCGACGAACACGTCATGAGCACGGAGATGAGCGTCGAGTTCTCCGCAACCCGCGACAGGTCTAGCGACACCATCGGCAGTGACGGGTCGAAGCGCACGGTGCTCGGGCCGTCGAACAGTCCCGCCAAGTCACCGGCCACGAGTCTACGAAGCGCGTGTCCGACGAGTCGGCCGTCCTCGGCGAGCCTGCCGTCGTCGTTCTCGGCGTTCGGAGCGAGGATGCGGTCGACCACCATCGGAAGGATCGGCACCTCGGCCGAGCGCACCGCATCGGCGAGCGCGATGTCGACGGCTGTGTGCTCCAGTGGGGTGAGGCCGCGGTCGAGGACGGTCTCGGCGAGTGCTCCGATCAGGTCACGTCGTCGGGAGGTGACCTGGCTCTGCCACTCGGCATCGCTGAGGCCCGAGGGTCGATGCCCCTCGTCGAGCGGGTTCAGTCGCGTGGACATCCCGTGCCCGAGCATGATCGCCCGCCCGCCCACCGCTTCGGCGACCGCCGTGTGCTCGCCCTTCGGATCGCCGGGGACGTACACCCGGCGACCGAACGGGATGGATCGCGTGTAGAGGCTCTTGGCGAGCGAGGACTTGCCGGAGCCGACGATCCCCGCGAGCACGATGTTCGGCGCGGTGATGATGCCCTGCGCGTAGAGCACCCAGGGGTCGTAGACGAACGAAGCCCCGCTGTAGAGATCCTGGCCGACGAACACGCCAGCAGAGCCGAGCCCGCCCTCGGCGAGGAACGGATATGCCCCTGCCAGCGTCGCGCTTGTGTCCTGGTGGCGCGGAAGCCGGAAACGGCCAGGCGTGCGGAGTGCTGCGGGCCTCGTCTCGCCGGACGGTGGCAGGTAGGTCGTCGCCCGACTTGCCTCGCGTTCCGCCTCCCATGTCGCCCGCGCCCGCTCCTGTTGGGCCTTGCGGTCGGCGGTCTCGATCTTGCTCGCCGCTCGCCGTCGCGCCTTCCGCGCGGCGCGGCGCTCGCCCGCCGGGTCGAGCAGGACCGCGGTGTGCAGGAGCTCGCGGTCGCCGGGGCTCATAGCGATAGTCCTCGCCGGGAGCTGACCGGGGGTGCCTCGAACGGGTCGCGGGAGAACGGGTCCAACTCAGGTCGACTGGCGACAGGTGCCGGGTGCCACGCGATGTAGCTCGAATGCTGCGACGCCTGATCGACGGCGTTCTCGGCTGACTGGACGAGTTCTGCGGCCCTGCGCAGTGCGTTGGCGGCGGCCCAAGCCTCGTCAACCCCGGCCTCGTGGTCGCCGTTGTCGAGGAACGCCTTGTCCTGGTGCAGAACATGCGCCGCCGCGACCTGCTCCAGCACTTGCTCCAGGGAGCGCAGCGTCCCCAGCAGCTCGCCGACCACCTGATAGGTGTCCTCGGGGTCGGCGAAGGCCCGGCTCGCATGAGCGAGCGCCCGCACCGCCTGGCGGGTCTCCGTGGCGTCCTGCACGGGGTTGCTGAAGGTTGGCATGGCTACTCCTTCCGGGGTCGAGGGCTGGGTGCGTCACACGTCCCGACAGAGCGGGATCGCGGCGACGGCAAATGCGGTGGCCTGCTGGCCGACGAGTCTGCGCGTCTCGCAGGACGCCTGGACCGCGGCTTGCTCGATGGCGGCGACGGCGGCATCCAGCTCATCGACCGTGGGCGCGGAGACGGAGATGAGGCCGGTGTAGCGGAGCACGCCGTGCCCCGCGGTGAGGTCGGACTCCTGCTGGAGCACGTCCTGGTACTCAGCCGTGCGCGAGGCGTCCTCGACCTGCCCGATCTTCGCACGTTGGGTCGCGTCGGAGAGCAGGCCGACCTTCTTCTTCCGCAGGTCGCGGGCCGCGATGTCGGCGCGAACTGGCGTGCAGATGAGCGAGAACGACCGCTGCACGCCGGAGGTGAGCAGCAGCGGGGCGAGGAATCCGGGGAACACCTGCGAGCGCGGCCACTCGGAGAGCCAAAGCACGGTGTGGTGCGCGGAGTCGGTGCGCACGCGGTCCCAGCTCTCGGTCACCGCGATCGGCCCCGCGGTGGCGAGGGAACGCCCGATGTCGGCGTGCCGCTCCAGCGCGGGCGCGGCAGCCGGGTCGTAGGCGGAGCGCAGGATGACAGCGACCTCGCCGGGCGCGAGCCAGCCGGTTGTGGCGAGGTCCGCAGCTCGCAGCGCCGTGACGAGCGTGGTCATCTCCTGACGCAGCACGGCGGCAGCCCCACGGATGCCGCCGCCCGCTGAGCGGATCTGTCGTCCCGAGGCATTCATATCGAGCGCAATCGAGATAGTCGTCGCATGGCGCTCGCCGGTCGGCCCAGCACGCTCGATCAGCTCCCGGTAGGTGGTCGCAGGCCAGGATTCATCGTCGGTGCCGTGCCTGGCCCACCATTCGGCGAGCCCCGTGCCTGAGTCCGGCAGCGTCCGCTCGCAGACCTGGAGCCGGGCGATCCGGCCTGAGCGGCACGCGGTAGCGAGCACCCGACCCCAGCCGTTGATCCGCCGCTCCTGCTCGCCCGGATCGAGCAGCACGAACGCCGGGTGCGTCACCCCCAGCACCGCGGTCAGGGTCTGAGCGTGGGGGTCGTGCACCATCGCCGCGCCCGTCTCGGGATCGACCCATTCGCGCAGCGCGGTCGCATCGCCGGGGAGCGCGAGCGTGCCGACGGGACGCGGCTTGATGACGCGGCGGCGGAAGATCAACTGCGCAGCGGTGCTCCGCCACATCCAGCGCGACACGATGGGCAGCCAGTCCACGAGCTTGCGCCCGCCCACGGGGACGACCGCGAGCAGCAGACAGCTGAGCCAGATCGGGGATGTCCAGGCCAGCCCCATGCCGCCGCCCGTGTAGATGGTGGCGACGACCGTGACCACGCCGATGCCCAGCACGATCAACTGCGAGATCGACAGTCCGAGCAGGATGCCACGGTGCGCGAGTCGGGAGAACTGCACGGGGGAGAGCTGCTGCTCGGGAGCCGGAGGGTGCCGGGTGGCCATGTTCTACCCCTTCCTCGGCGCCACGGGTATCGGCGGCGTTGATGTCTCTGCGTGCCCGGCTGCTGCGCCGCCGACTGCGGCACCGACTTTCGGCCCAGTCGTCGCTGCGGCTTTGACAACCTGCGCCCCCACGACGGCTGCGGCCGCAGGCCCGGCCGCTGCTGCCCCGGCACCTGCCGCGCCTCCCGAGGCCGCAGCCCCGCCACCAGAAGCGGCCGCCCCGCCACCTGCGCCCGCAGCGCCGCCTGCTGCGCCACTTGCAGCGGGAGCTGTGCTCGGCGCGGGAGGAGTCCCGCCTCTCGCGCCACTTTGCCCTCCGAGAACGGACTTTGCCGCGTTCGGCTGAGCCTTGACCGGCAGCGGGACGGGTCGGTTGAGCGCCGACTTCGCTTCCTGCTCGCTCGACATCGCGTGGTACATGTCGAAGCCCACGAACGAGATGAACTTGTACGTCAGGTACGGCGCGAACGCGGCGATGCGGGAGCACTCGGAAATCTGGTCTCAAGCGGCGTCGTGACGCTCCTCGGGCTGATCCCGTAGCCGAAGGGACAGAGGCATGGCTCAGGGACTGACCAGCAACCAAGAGATCGTGGAGGTGCGCCTCGACAACTTCATGCGCGGTTCGATCAAGGACGCGCTCACGCAGGATCTCGCCGCCCGGCCGGAGCACCGCATCGTCGCCCTGTCCACCGTGGCAGGCGGCGACGAGTTCAACGGCGTCATCCGCGTAGTGGCCGTCATCGAGTACCTGTAGGCATCGTGGGCAAGCGCGCCGACAGTGATGAGCACTACGTTCTGGACCTCTGCGACGAGGTGATCGGGGTCCGCGGGGAGCGACAGGCGACGTTCCTGTGGCTTGTCGGGGACGTGTCGCCGACGACCGGACGGGCTCGCAGGCTCCCCGTCGACGGGTATTGGCCTGCGCTGGGGCTCGTCGTCGAGTTCCAGGAGAAGCAGCACACTGTGGCCGTCCCGCTGTTCGACCGTCGCGAGACCGTCTCCGGTGTGCCTCGTGGCGAGCAGCGGCGGCTCTATGACCCGCGAAAGGCGGAGATCCTGCCGCAGCAGGGTATCCGGCTCGTCGTGATCCACAAGTCGGAGTTCACGACCAAGGCCGACAGGATCGTGCGCGATCATGAGCGCGACATCGCTGTTGTCCGCGCCCGCCTCGTCTGACCTCGGAAGCTCCCCGGAGACCAGTACACGTCTGGCACATCGAGGCTGACCCCGCCTGACGGCGGGTTCAGTAGCTCACCTCTTTGACGACAGAGGCGGTGCGGAGTGTCGGTTTCGATGCGGGTCATGGGTGCGGGGGACGGCTACAAGTACCTGCTGCGCACCGTGGCATCCGCCGACGGCGAGCGGGCGCTCTCGACTCCGTTGACCCGCTACTACGCAGAGCAGGGCACTCCACCCGGCTGCTGGATGGGCGGCGGCCTTGCCGCGCTCGGGAACGGCGAGATCCACGAAGGTGCGCAGGTGTCCGAGGCGCAGCTCCAGCTCCTGCTGGGTTTGGGCCTCGACCCGGTGACTGGCGATCCGCTGGGGAAGGCGTACCCGGTGTTCCCGGCCGTCGAGGATCGGATCGCCACGCGGCTCGCCCGGCTCGATCCGGCGCTGGGCGCGGCGGAGCGCGCCGAGGCAGTCGCGGTGATCGAGGCGGAGGAATCGGCGCGTAGGTCGCGGCGGGCGGTGGCGGGGTTTGACTTCACCTTCTCGCTGCCGAAGTCCGCGTCGGTGCTTTGGGGTCTTGCGGACGCGGCGACTCAGGCGCGGATCGCAGAGGCGCACCATGCGGCCGTTGAAGAGGTCGTTGCGTTCATGGAGCGGGATGTTGCGGCGACGCGCTCGGGCGCAACGTCCCGCGATGGCGCGGTTGCGCAGGTCGAGGTGACGGGGCTGATCGCCACGGCGTTCGATCATTTCGATTCGCGGGCGGGTGATCCGCAGTTGCACACGCATGTGGTGGTGAGCAACAAGGTGCGCACCGTGTTCGACGGCAAGTGGCGGTCGCTGGACAGCCGGCCGCTGCACGCGGCGACCGTGGCGCTGAGCGAGCTGCACAACGCGGTCTTCGCCGACCACCTCAGCCGCGCGCTCGGCGTCGGCTGGGAGCAGCGCGAGCGGGGAGCCGACCGCAACCCGGTGTGGGCGGTCGCCACGGTGCAGGAGGAACTGGTTGCGGAGTTCTCGTCCCGGTCCCGGCATATCGACATCGAGAAGGACCGACTGATCGCCGAGTACGAGATGGCGCACGGGCACGCGCCGTCGCGGGAGACGATCATCCGGCTGCGGCAGCAGGCGACGCTGGCAACCCGGCCCGACAAGGAAGTCCGCCCCCTCGCCGACCTCGCCCAGGAGTGGCGCACCCGCGCGAGCCGACTGCTGGGCCGGGACGCAACCGAATGGGCGCGAGAAGCCGTCGCGGTCGAGCCCGCGAAGCTCCTGCGCGCGGAGGATGTGCCGCTGGAGCGGATCGCCAGGCTCGGCGCGTCGGTGGTCGCCGCGGTTGCCGAGAAGCGCACGACGTGGAGCCTCTGGAACCTGTACGCCGAGGCCGCGCGGCAGACGATGGGATGGCGCTTCACCGGCACCGAGGACCGTGAGGCGATCACTGGCATGATCGTCGATGCCGCAGAGCAGGCGTCCATCCGGCTCACCCCGCCTGAGCTGGCCTCCAGTCCCGTCTCGTTCCGGCGCGCCGACGGAACGAGCGTGTTCCGGCCTCGCAACGCCGCCCGCTACAGCGGTGCCGCGGTGCTCGCTGCTGAGGATCGGCTGCTCGCACGCTCCCGCGAGCAGATTGCACCGCGCCTGGCCGACGCAACCATCGCGCACGCGCTGCAACCCCACCGTGGACGCGGGCTCGGCGACGACCAGCGCGCCGCACTCGCAGCGATTGCGTCGTCAGGTCGGATGCTCGACCTGCTCGTCGGCCCTGCGGGGGCGGGCAAGACCACCGCGCTGCGCGCGTTGCGGCGTGCATGGGAGGCCGAGCAC
Organism: Microbacterium sp. UBA3394; assembly: GCF_002358725.1. Classification (NCBI taxonomy): domain Bacteria; kingdom Bacillati; phylum Actinomycetota; class Actinomycetes; order Micrococcales; family Microbacteriaceae; genus Microbacterium; species Microbacterium sp. UBA3394. The sequence continues at coordinate 25,351 of NZ_DEPK01000116.1, read as the reverse complement.
GGGCAGGGCTCGGTCGTCGGCCTGGCACCGTCCGCGGTCGCGGCCGAAGTGCTGGCCGGTGACCTCGGCATCCCCACGGAGAACACCGCGAAGTGGTGGCAGACCTACCGCGACCACGGCACCGGGTTCACCGCCGGGCAGCTCGTGATCGTGGACGAGGCATCACTCGCCGGGACGCTCGCGCTCGACCGCCTCGTGCGCGTCGCAGCCGACGCCGGAGCCAAGGTGCTGCTCGTCGGCGACCCCGCGCAACTCCAGTCCGTCGACGCCGGGGGAGCGTTCGGGATGCTCGTCGCCCACCGCGTCGATGTGCCCGAGCTGACGGACGTGCGCCGCATCGCCGCAGCCTGGGAGAAGGAAGCCACCCTCGACCTGCGCCACGGGCGCATCGAAGCCATCGACACCTACCAGGCCCACGGCCGCATCCACGCGGGCGAGGCCGAACGCATGGCCGACGCCGCCTACGCCGCGTGGCAGCTCGACCGCGCCACAGGACTGGCGAGCATCCTCATCGCCGAGTCCAGCGCGATGGTCACCACCCTGAACCAGCGCGCCCGCGCCGACCTCATCCTCGCCGGGCAGGTCGACGCGCGCGCCGAGGTGCGGCTGCATGACCATACCGAGGCATCCGTCGGGGACGCGATCATCACCCGCCGCAACGACCGCGAGCTGCGCATCGGCCGCGGCTGGGTACGCAACGGCAGTCGATGGACGATCACCGCCATCGGCGCCGACGGATCGCTGCGGGTGCGTCCCGCCGGACGGCGCTGGGGCGCGACCATGCGGCTTCCCGCCGAGTACGTCGCCGAGCACGTCGAACTCGGCTACGCCGTCACCGCGTACCGGGCGCAAGGCGTCACGGTCGACACCGGACACACGCTCATCGAGCCCGGCGCGACGCGCGAGAACTTCTACGTCGCCATGACCCGCGGAAGGCTCGGGAACACCGCCTACGTCTCGATCAACCGTCCCGACGACGACCACATCCATCCGCCTACCCAGGACACCAAGGCAGTCGCGGCGCGCAAGGTGCTCGCCGGGGTGCTCCAGCACGTCGGCGCAGAACTCTCCGCCCGCCAGACGATCGCCGCCGAGCAGGACGCCTGGCGGGCGGTCGGCCAGCTCGCCGCCGAGTACGAGACCATCGCTGCCGCCGCACAGCAGCCGAGATGGGAAGCCCTCGTGCGCGCCACCCGACTCACCGAGGCCGAAGCCGACGCCGCCATTGGATCGACCGCGTTCGGTGTGCTCGGTGTCGAGCTGCGCCGCGCCGAGGCGGACGGGTACGACACGGAGCGCCTGCTTCGCGCGCTCGTCGCTTCGCGCCCGCTCGACGACGCGAGCGACGTGGCTGCGGTGCTCCACGAACGGGTGATCCGAGCCCTCGGCCGAGCGGACGGTGCCGGGCGCGTGCGCCAGGCCGCCATACCTATCGCCGGACTCATCACCCCGGCTCTCGGCACGATGGACGACGACATGCGCGCCGCGCTCCGCGAACGCGCCGTACTCATCGAGCAGCGCGCCGATGCACTCGTCGCCGAAGCTGTTGGGGCGTCCGAGGCATGGGCCGCGGAACTCGGCCCAGAGCCCGCCGATCCGCAGCTTGCCGCGATTTGGGGACGGGAGGCGCGCACCATCGCGGCCTACCGCGACACCTACGGCATCACCGAGACCAGCGCGGTCGGAGTCATCGGCGACGACGTGCGGCAGCGCACAGACGCCGCGCGAGCACGCGCCGCGATCCTGCGCGCACAACAGCTCGCGGCACGCGCAGCCGAACCGGAGTCCACGGTCAGTGCAGTCGGGGTGTCCGCGCCGCGCCTGTAGCTGCCCTTCCGTGTGTCCGAGGTCAGGCGTACCCTGGGTGTCGAGGTAGTAGCCACGATTTCTAGGTCGCTTGCGACGGTCCTCTCGGGACGCTCACCACATGATCTACCTCCTCGGCGGAGCTACGCACCCTCTCAGGAGGCGGACATCATGCTCCGACTGCTCTGGAATCTCAGCATCCGAGTTCGGCTGTTCCTGCGGACGTACATGCCGACGAACATCCTGCTCAACGCACTGCGGACGCGGCGCGGACTGAAGTGGGGCGTGCCCGCCATGCTCATCGCCGCGCCGTACCTGCTCGGCGCGTGGCTCCTGACCGTCTGGATCGCTGACGGCGGGCCGGGCTGGCTGAACTTGCTCGTGCTGCTCTTCATCTGGAACGCGCTGAAGTTCCTCGTCAACGGGCCGATCACGCTCGTCGTCCTGATCCGGGCTCGCCTCGCCGAGCGGCGCGACCGCCGACTCGTTGAGCGCGAGTCGGCGGGGCATCCGATCCACATCGACTTCTCCGCGCTCACCGCGTCGCTCCGCTGACCCGGAACAGCTTTGGACCCTTGGCGGCTCGCTCGCTAGAGACCGGCCGCTACGAGTGCCTTCAAAAGAGCAGCCCCCCTTGCGACCCGGTCCTCAGTGTCGACAAGTTCGCCTTCGAGGTCGATCTGCGCGACCGGGAGGTGCGTGTCCGACGTTGCACCGTGTTGGGTACAGATGTCTCGGAACCGTCGCGACAGAGCCGCATCGGCGGGCGGAGCCAGCTCGAATCCATCGGGAACGACGCGAATACCAGCGCCGCTGGCCGAGAGAACGAGCCACCGGGGCTGGAACTCGTACCCCGAGAACCACAGAGTCTCGACACCGGACGAGAGTCCGCTGACTCGATACATCGCCCAGAGATAGGGGTCTCGGTATCGTCCGCTCCCGCTGAGGTCAGGGGTGCGCAGCATGCACATGGAGTGTCTCCACTGCCCAGTCTGCTGCAGGTACTCGCCGTAGTAGACGCCCGTTTCGCCCTCGCGCATCTCCGGGTAGGTGACGAGATACGCGCGCCAGGTGAAGCGTCGCGTTGACCGGGCCTGCACGACGAACTCATCAGTGATTCGCTGCAACGACTGGCCGACATCTTCACCACCGTCCGCAGCAACGTCGTCGAGCAACGATGCGAGTGCGGCTCGGAGTGCCTGGTTCCGACCGCGTCCTCGATTGGAGAACACGCCACGCCATCGCGCGCTCTGCTTCGGGTCTCCGGTTCCCAGTTGAACCGCTCTGCCCGCCGTGCGGGGATATCCGTAGTCGCCCTTCGCCAAAAGCGCGCCGGTCAAGATCGGCCAGTGCTCGGGCGCGACGACATCGGGAAACGCAGTCGCGCGGCTCTGGAGCGACTCTGGGTCGAGGTCGAACGCGAAAATCCTGCCGCGAAGGAGCGGATGGTCTTCGAGGGAATGCACTGCGCGCTCGAGCTCTGGATAGGTTTCGATCAGCGCGATCTTGTCGAGTTCGTCCTGCACGCGGTCGGGGTTGAAGCCGCGGATCGTGGTGAGGTCGCCGTCGCGAATCAGTTGCTCGACGCTCGGGATGAGGTCACCCATCCGTTCGAGGCGCACTTCGTCGTCGGCGCCATCGACGAGATTGCGGAGGATTCGGAGTCGAACCGCGATTTCGCGGGTCGCATACTGCCGATGTATTAGCACGGCGAAGAGCATGAGCGTCTCCGCCAGAGAGAAAAGCCGCCGGTTTCCAGTTCGCTTTCCGTACAGCTCGAGACAGCCTGCGAACAGGTTGAGATTCGTGGTGTCGAGCGGCACCCGCCCGGTCTGTGATGCGGCGCTGCTGCCGGCGAGGTCGACGAAGTGCTCCTCAAATGCTGCGCGCACGTCGTCGACACCTACCCAGGTGTCGAAGGCATGAGTCAAGAAGGCGACGTGACTCGCTGCGTTCGGGTTGCCGACGTCGAAGGCGCGTTCCGCCCGCTCCAGCAGGGTACCTTCAGGGATCACGTTGTCGCGCCACTCGCTGATCTCGATGATGAACTCGAGGTACCGGAGGAACTCGTCGTCGATGAGGTGGTCTCCGCCGTGGAAGCTCCAGAGCACGTCGCTCCACACACCGTCGAGTTTGTGGATGATTGCGTCAAAGTCGTCCTTGGGCAGAGTCTCGTGAAAGAGCTTCTCCAGTCTCGCCTTGAAGTTCTCGAAGTCCGTGAGCGGCTTTCCTCGCGAATTCATCTTGATGTACAGCTCTTCGCCGGAAGGCATGTCGTCGATGGGAAGAAGGTAGAAGGATACCGCTGGTGTCGACTCGTCCACGAGTCGCTCCCATGCGGAGTCGAGATCGATTTTCTCCGCGGTGATTCGCTCGTGGACCGCGTCGAGCATGTTCAACATCGATTGGATTGTCGGGTCATGCCGCCAGGCATGGAGATACCACGCTTGATCCGTGATCCACCTCTTCGGCGTGGAGAAGTCCTCGCCGGGGGAGTGCTCGGGCTTCACGAGTTCGCGGCAGAAGAGTTCGGCGCTGGCACGAGTCGCGTACTCGAACCGGAGGACCGCCGCGGCGTCGTGGAGTCGATCCGTTCGCGCGGCGATATACCAGTGAATGAGGAACAGGGTAGTGAGGCGCTGCTGTCCGTCGAGGGGTCGCAGAGTCCCGTCGCCAATCTCCCCGTACACAAAATCGAGGTCGACAGCCTCGTCTCTTACGAGCGCTTCGATGAGGACGCCGAGGAAGTCTGCGCGGATAGTGTTGACATCGCGTTCGTCTCGGCCCTGCGCGTAGTCCCGCTGGATGAGCGGGATCTCGACACGCTTGATGCTGTACGCGCCGGTCTCACCCGGCTGGAACATGCGGGCGAATGAGGTCTTGGTGCCTCGCATCTCGGTCACGCTGCAACCTCAGACGTCTGCAGGTACGGGGCGACGGCTTCGAGGATCGCCTTCAGATAGCTCTCGCGGTCGGCGGCTCCCCAGAAGTGAATCTGCTGGTCGTCGGCATCGGTGTAGTACTTGAGAAACACGTTGCGGGTGCACGGCGGAATGTAGGAGCCTGCTTTGTCCCGAGCAAGAATCTCCCGGCGTTTGACCTCGAACGTCGAGTTACTCAGAGCACTGTTGTCACCGCTTGCCAGCAAGGCGAGGTTCGCCAGCGAGTGCACGTTCTCTCCCCGGCGAGTCGATTCGTCCGTGAGGGCTTCCTCGACTGCGGCCTTCACCGCGTCGAAGCGGACGCCGACTCCATGCACCTGCTGCTCCGCGATCATCCCGAGCACGTCGTCGATCTCGGAAAGGAGTTCGGCGCGGACGGCGCTCTCGAGCGTCGGCAGGTCCTCAACGACATCGCGCTGTAGCAGGAGCCATTCGCGCCAGATCTTCTCGTCGCGCCGGAGTTCCTTGGCGTTCTGCGCGTGGATGTGCTCCAGAGACCAGGAGCCGCGTGAGTGGGCGTTGAACGAGTACCGGGCAGTGTCGTCCTTACGGGCGCGAACTGTCTCCACATTCATCAGCAGCAACACCTCGTTACATTTCGCGCTCCTCGTGTCGTAATCCAGTGCGCCGAGGTCCTCCTCCGTCAGGTCGAGCACATCACGGATGCGACCGTCGAGTGCCGCATGTAACTGCGGCTTGGTGAGGCCGTCGGCCAAATTCACGAGCTGCCCGAAGGTGTCGCTTCCGACCTGAATCAGGAATCCGACTTTGTGGAAGACTTGGCGGTCGTCGTACCAGCCGAGGATCAGCGAATGCAGCTTCACGACTCGGTCCCAGAATGCCTGCGCACCTGCGGTGATCTCGTTCCTCAGCGTTTCGAACGTGTAGTAGCGAGGGCGGTGCCGACCGGAAGGCCTCCCGCCGATCTGATCGGCGAGAGTGTCGAGGACGAGCCCGATGTGAGTTGCCTCGCTCTCGTGTCGGCCCGTGATGAACGACCAGACCTCCGGCGCGCGAAGTTCCCGCTCGAACTGATCCCACTGCGCGGCGATCTGCTCGCTCTTGTCGGAGTATCCAGGACGCGCGCGGCTGTTTGCCAACACGAGCGCCTTGACGAGTTCGGCGTCAGTCAACGGGATCCGCCCGACGTTCAGCCGGGTGAACAGGGTGATGGAGTCGAGATCTTGCGATGCCTCATACCAGATCACCTTGACCGAGTCGAAGAGGTAGCCGTAGAACTTGTTGGCGACGTGCTGAGTGCGATGCTCCCACGCCTCGAACCATGAGCGGATCCGTTCGTACGCTCCGAAGATGTGGTGGAAGTCGATGTTCTCGTCCTTGTGGTCGGCCATCGGCGACCGTAGGAACTCTTGGCTACCGGGGCGTGTCTCGTACTCGATCGAGTAGCCAGCGCCGGCGCTTTGCAGCCCCTGATCCCGCATGTACTGGAAGATCAGGTACAGAGTGGTGAACCGCTGCTGGCCGTCGATGAGTTCCCATCGACCGTCGGCCATCTGCTTTACGACCACGGGCTGAAGGTAGTACGGGGCGCCGTTGCTCTCCCAGATGTCTGCGAGGAGACGGTCCACCTCGTCAGGACCCCAACGGTAACCCCGCTGATAGCCGGGAACGAAGAAGGCTCCTGTGACGTCACCGACTGCTCGCGGTTCAAGAATCGCATCCACTTGTCCACGCTAGTGGAGCCCCCCGACGCTCGGTCGACGAGCTCACCGACGAGAGAGGAGGCACCTGTGCGCGCTACCCGACCTTTGACCACCTGGATCTACGAAGGGTGGACGGGTTTCGCTCAAGCAGCTCGTGCGCCGCTGTCCGAAATCCTGTCCGTTTACTCCCCGTAGCCGTCCGTAAACGTCCGGAGATAGACTGAGCCCCAGACGGCATCTGCCGCCTGGGGCTCAGTAAATTGCTGGGCTCAGAGACCGGAAGTGTGGCTCTGAGGGCCTCCCGGAATCAGACCCCGAAGTACAGCTCGTAGATCTGATGGGTTTCGGTGGAGTGACGGCCGGCGTTGTCGATCGCGGAATCACGCGGATCTGACCATGTGGCGTCGAGGTCAGGCATGAACGGTGCTGGGACTTCTGCGGACTTTTTGCGGACTCCTGTGGTGCGAACCACAGGCACCACGCGTGGTGCGGGGAGAGAGAAAAACGGAAGGGAGCGCGGTCTTCCGTGGTCGCGGGCGATCGGAAAAACCGGGGCGTCGAGGTGGCCAACTCTGGCCACCTCGTGTCAGATTCCTGACACCTGGGGTGGTGATCCGCCACCCCAGGTGAGGAATTGTCCTCAGGTCGGAATGTCACCCCGCGAATGTCACACCAACGGATGTCATACGCACACGCAAGTTTGGAAGGGAGCGCGGTCTTCCGGCCGGCGGTGCGCGATCAAAACTGGTCGGCTCTATGCTCGGTGCCGTGCTGGCAATCCTCGCTGCGGTGGTGCCGATCCTCGCGTCTTGCTACGTCGCCGGGTCGGTGCTGGCAGAGCATGCGCACCAGTCGCATGTGGCGCGTGTCTATGAGCGAGTGTGGGGTTGGTATCAGGCTGAGCGTGAGCGTCTTGATCGTGAGGTGTCCGTCCACGACAGTCGCTTCCAGCGGCTGTCGAAGGAGCTCACCGCGAGACGGATGATGCTGCTTGAGATGAACGGTGTGGACCCGTGGACTGGCACGGCGAAGGCTCTCGGTGAGTCTGGGTTCCCGAAGCCGCCGCCTGCAGCGGAGCGGCGTCGTCAGTGGGTTTTGTTGTGGGGCTCGCTGGTGGGGGTGTTCTTCCTCGCTATGTCGTTGCTGTGACGTGCGTTGAGGGAGTGCCAGGGGTACGCAGATGGTGCGTACCCCTGGCAGGGGTCTCGCGCTGGGGGTCGGGTGAAGAGTCCCGAGTCCGCCCATCCATTCCGTGCTCGGCGGAGAAAGGGGGTCCTGTAAAGGCCGCCGCGGTGAGGTTGACGCGAGGTCTGTTAGGCGGTCACCCAGTCGGGGACGGCCTCGCCCGGGACGAACACGACGTCGAGGCCGGTGTCCGGGTGGGTGGTGTGGATGTAGTCCGTCGCGAGCCGTGTGCCGGTCGTGTCGGGCGGGGTGGTCTTGCGGACCGACTCGATGAGATCGCGCTCCTCAGCGCGCTCCTGCGCCCGCTCAGCGCGCGCTTGGTTCGAGGTGGTCACGCTGCACCCTCGATCGCCTTGAAGACCGAGAACGCGGACGAGCGGGCCGGCTGGACGTCCCCTCGCCAGTGGGCGACGATCCCGATCTTGCCCTCTTCGGCGTACCGCTCGGTGAGCACCTGGACGGTGAGCTCGAGGCGCTGTCCGATGAGGAGCTGCGAGAAGTCGCCGGCGAACACGTCGGTTGCGACATCAGCCATGGTGCCCTGCGTGTAGCTGGGAACCTGGTTGGACACGAACCGCTGCATGGCCTCGACGTCGGCCGGCATCCGGAGGGGCTGACCGGTGGTGTCGTAGGCCTTCGCTTGCTTGCGCGCGAGCTTGGTGTTCCAGATCAGCGCGTTGGGCTCCTCGTTGCCGTCGCGGACCTTGTAGATCACGTCAAGGATCTCGTCCCAGTACGACGTCGAGGTCTGCGAGGTGCCATTGGTCTCGCCGCCGAGCACGTTCGCCGGGAGAGTGGCGTTCAGCGCGGCGAGGATGCCCCGCGGGTTCGGCGGGGTGGCCAGGTTGATCGAGCCCGCGCCGGCGGTGATGCCGCCGTAGAGCGCGACGAGGTCGATCTGGTGGGCCATTGCCTGCGCGATCGCGTTGGTGACGATGTCGTCGGCGTTGTCCGCGTCCTGGAACCACTCCATGGTGCCCACGACCATCGCGGAGAGGGTCTTGGAGCTGAGGGTGACGTTGTCGAACGTGGGGTCGCTTGCCGCGATCGCGGACCCTTCGGCGCGGAAGGTCGCGGTCGGGTCGCCGGTGAGGCGGCCGATGTTGACGGTCTTGGCGGCCATGGGCACGATCGTCGCGCCGGCGCGCATCACCGCGGAGGCGTTGCGGGCTCGGTCGATGAGATCGCCGAGCCACACGGTGGGGACGACGGCGCTGCCGCCGGTGGTGGTGAGAGCGCGGAGCATCTGACCGAGGCCGTCGTAGCTGTCGAGGGCCTGATCGTTGCGGGCCCGGACATTCTGCACGACCGGGTGAGCCCGGAACGACTCTCCGCGGGTCAGCGCCGCGCGCTCACCGCTGTCGGTGTTGATCCACTGGCCACGCTCGAGATGCGCGTCGTCGCCGCGAGGCGTGGTGCTCACGGAAGTCGGATGCGACTGCGCAGCGGCGCGCGTGATTCGTTCTTCGTCGGCCTCCACAGCGGCGACCTCGTCGAGGCTGCGGCGGACCTGCTTGCGCTCGGAGACGATCTCGAGAGCACGGCGGTTCTCAGCCTCAGTGAGGCCGCGTTCCCCGTCGGCCTTCGCGCCCTCGAGGATCCGGTGTCCCTCGGCGTTGAGCTGATCGAGCTTGAGTTCCAGCGCTGCACGGCGCTGATCGATGGTCTGAGTCACGGGGCTCTCCGTTCGGATTCGGAGGTGCGGACCTACTCTTCGGCGCGCACCAGATAGTGGCGTCCCGTTTCTTCGGTCTTCTGCCTGTCCCCGCTGTCATCTGCGTTGGGAACCCGCGACAGGTCAATTATCTCAGGTTTCACCGACATCGATCGAAGAGACACGCCGGGGGTCAGGTTCGTTCGCGTGTGCGCTTGCCTCGATTGCGTCTGACGGTGCGGTCTACGTCGATGACATCAGCGATTCGGACGAATCGTCGTGTGTAGGTCTTTCCTGTGTCCCGCTCGATCTCCTCGGCGCGTGCGGTCAGTTGTCCGTCGCGGAGCCATCGTCGGATGGTGGGTTGTGAGAGGCCGACTCGGCGGCCCGCGTCGGTGAGCTCGAGTTCGTCCTGGGATTCCTCCACGGTGAAGTCGAGTGGGTGGAAGATGCGTCCCCACTGGCCGTCGTTGTCGCGGTCGTTTCGCTCCCAGTCGCATTCGGTGCAGGCGTACCAGGTGGGGCTGTCGGGGTGTGACGGTGGTGTGACTGTGACGGTCTTGGTGTCGCACTCGGGGCAAGGGGCGTTCGCGTATCGGCGTCGGTCCTGTATCGGCCAGCGCGCGGCGGCGCGGCTGATGGTCCAGAACTGCTCGTCGTGGGGGAGCCTGTGTGCCATCACGGCTGCCCACCATTGGGTGACGGCGTCGAGGTCGTTCACGATGTCGTCGTAGGCGCTCAGGATGGCGGCGACGCCGGCTGTGACCTGGTGGCGGGCTTTGGTGCTGTCGGTGTAGGCGGAGAGGTCACCGAGGCAGACGGTGGTCATGATGTCCCGGATTGCGTCGAGCTTCTCAGCGCTGACTGGTGCGATGGTGCTGCGGTCTCGACCGCCGGGGATGCTGTCGTAGCGTTTCGCGCTGACGGTGTGGGTGAGTTCGCGCAGGTGGGCGATGATCTCGGGTGCTTGCTCGATCGTGCGGCGGAGTCGTCCGTAGCAGCGGTGGCAGATCAGCGCGCCTTCGCGAGCCTCGGCGGGGACGCACCCCTGGCATCCGTCGTCGCGGCTGTAGTCGGCGCAGGCGGCGTAGTGTCGGCCGCGTCGGGTGCAGCCAAGGATGCAGGTGCGGTCGGTCAACGGTTGGTCTCCTCGCTGTAGTCGTGGCCGGCCCAGTAGCCGGTTGTCATGTCGGCGGCATCGGCGTAGGCGTGGCACGCGGTGCGAGCCGGACACCGCGTGCAGAGGGCGCTCATCTCGGCGGCGTCGTCGGCGCTGACCCGATCCCTGGTGAATCTCGGGTCGTTGGCGCACTTCGGGGGGTGATTCCGAATCACGTCGGCGAGCGCAGCGAACTCTTGAGGCCGATCGAGGACGGCTCGCGCGGGTCCGGAGGTGGTGATCTCGGCGACGAGCGCTCGGGTGTCGCCGAGACGGGCGATCACTGCGGGGGGAGGGAGCAAGGTCATGCGCGGAGGGCCTGCCGATCCGCACGCCATGCGGGCGAGCCCGGGGCGAGAGCGCCGTCGTCGCGACGTCCGCACCCGCAGTACCCCGATGTCTGGTCGAAGCGGTGTCGATGCCTGTTGGCTGGCGATGGGTTCGTGGCGGCCGAAGCCACCCCTCCGCCGAGATCTGCGTAGGCTTCGCTGACCGTCATGCTGTCCTCCCGATCGGGTGAAGGGTGCTCAGTTTCTGAGTGCCCTCGGCGCTGTGTCCGTCGTCTCGTTTGCCGCATCCGTCCTCGCAGTACCCGGAGACGGGATCGAAGCGGCAGATGTGGGGGCCTCGCGCGTGCGTGCGCGGGCGCGCGCGAGAGTCTTTTCTTGTATTCCTGTAGGGGGGTGCGCTGGTGGTACCCATTCCGTGAGCTGGTGGTACCCATTCCGTTCGCTGGTGGTACCCATTCCCTCCGGATTGGGGGTGCTCTCGCGGTACGCTTTCGGGCTCACCTGTCCCGTTTGGGACACCTGCCGGAATAGGTACCACCAGGTCACCCCCTTGATAGATGAGGCTGTAGCGGGCCGTGGAGCCCCGATGCCCCTTCCCGACCCTCTCGATCGCTCCCGCCTTCACGAGCGCGCTGGTGGCGCGCATGACGCGCCTCCGGGCGGGTTCTGACCGTTCGAGGCCGAGCGCGTCGCAGGTGGCGTCGCGGCCGGCGAAGTAGGTAGGGCGGTCGCCGTCGCGCGCACTGTGCGCCATGAGCGTCAGGAGCGCGATTTCGAGTGGCTCGAGCTGCCGCGTGCCTTCGGCGCGTGCCTTCTCGTTGTACGCGCCCACGAAGGTGAACGCGACGGCGACCAGTCTGTGACCCACGATCCGGGCGCCTCAGAGGCCGATCGGTCGGCGGATCTCGCGGGGCAGGGACTTCTCCCACCGGTCCGCAGCGTCGTAGAACGCGAGGGCGATCTCACGTAGCTGCGCCGGAGCTGTGATCCAGTCCTCGCTCTTGGAAAACTCCGCCTGGTTGCCGCCGATATAGATGGTGGCGCGAGTGACACCTTCGGCGACCTCCCCCGAGTCAGGGTCATAGGTGTCATCCCGCTGCAGTGAAACTTCGGCTTGGATCGACTCGGCTGCGGCGAGATCCCGCCACCACGTTATGACGGGGTACTCTCCTCCGTCGACAGACTCAACGTGACGTTGATCCGCCCATGACGGCCCCGCGGTCTCGGGCGGTTCCGGGTACTCCACCTCGCGATGGGCGACTTCGCGATAGTCCCTATTGCCAACCACGTGGATCTCGTACCAGGCGGCGCGTTCGCTGGGCATCATGTCGCCGATCTCGATCTTCTGTCCAACTGCATCGATGAGCTGCTGCCATCGAGCGTCGGTCGGGCCGTAGATCGGGCGAAGTGTGGGGCGGTTGGGGTGTACGGTGGACATGATTTCTCCTTTGTTGTGGGGATCGTTGCCCTCGGTGCTCTGCCAAGCGCCGGGGGCGTTCTTTCGCTCGTCGAGGATTGAGCGGATGCATCCGCACGGCTCGTCGGCGTCGTGGTGGTGACCGATGCAACGGTCATCGGGGCATCCGCAGGTATCGCCATGCCAACGACCATCGGCAAACCAGCTGCGGGCGTAGTCGGCGCGGGAGATGCCGGCGCTTTGGAGCACCTGGCGCGCATCGAGACTGAGGCTCACCACAGCTTCAGCCCCTCCGTCGCGGTCTCCGCAAGCGCCCAGACGGTCGCCGGGCGGCCATACGGAGATCGGCCGGGGAGAGTCGTCGCGCGGACAATCCCGCGACGACCTAGCTCGGCGCGACGCGACCGCACCGACGACGGCGACGCCTTCGGGACCGACGTGTCGGTGGCAGAGCGCCGCTGATACGCGGCATAGATCTGCGTGTCCGTCGCCGGCCCCTCCTCGCGCAGGATGCCAGCGACAATCGCCTGGACAGCGCTGACTCGCCCCGAAGTTTGGCTCGCTCCGGCCTCGAAGCTATGGCCCTCGAGCGCGAGCGGGCGGGTGCGGGTGCTCACGACGTTTCCGCGAACGCGTCGTCAATGAATCGCTGGACTTCGCTTTCCTTGAACACGATGCGTCCCGCGATCTTCGCGTGCTTTGGGGCGTTGCCCACCTGCATCATCCATCTGAGTTGCGCCGGCGAGCGCCGGAGCATCTCGGCGGCCTCGTCAACGAATAGGAGCTGGTCTCGCATGAGGGTTACCTTCTTTCAGTCACCTACACAGAATCACCGTATCTGTGTCTGGCTGGACAGTAACACAGATTCGCGCATACTGTGTAGTACATGACTGAGTCGGCTTCACCAACGATGGGTGAGCGAATCGCAGCCCACCGTCGCCGCGCGCGGATTAGTGGCGAGGAGCTCGCCGCGAGAGCGGGAGAGGGGCTCACGCGGTCGATGGTTGCCAACCTCGAGAATGGTCGGAAGCTTGACCTCTCGGTGCGTCAACTTGTCGCTGTCGCTGCAGTCCTCGGAGTCAGTCCAGCGGACCTTGTTTTCGATCTCCGTGATCCATATGCTCCGGTGGAACTCACGAGCGGCACAGAGCCGCGCGTGTCGACAGCGCACTGGCTCGCGTACGGCTGGTTTGGCGGATCGAGGACGCTGCGGGAGGTGGCTGACACGTCAGAGGCCGCTGCGCACAACCAGGTCGCCGCCCTCGACAGCTGGCTAATTCACGACTTGCTGCGCGAGCGCGACGCGACACACTACGCACTCGCAGCGCACGAGAGGTTTCTTGACGAGTACAAACGCGACCCGGAGTCCGTGACGAGCTCACTGCGTGGCACGGATCCCGAGGAGGCCCGACGCAAAGTGCGTGACTGGCGAGCAGAACTCTACGACGTCGAGCGCAAGCTACGTGCCTACGGGGTGAACATAGACCGGCCGATCGTCTACCCCTCGATCTGAACTGATGGCGAGCGTCAAGCAGAGGCCTGACGGCACCTGGCGGGCCCGCTACCGGGGGCCGGACGGCCGTGAGTACGCCAAGCACGCGAAGCTAAAGCGGGACGCGCAGGCGTGGCTCGACGACGCCACGGCCGCCATGCGCGCCGGCACCTGGGTCGATCCGTCGACGTCGAAGATCACCATGGGGGAGTGGCTCGACCGGTGGCTCGCCGGGTACGCCGGGAAGAAACCCCGAACGGTCGCTCAGGCGCGAGTTCATGGGGCGATCATCCGGGAGGAGTTCGGGTCACGGCAGGTGCGGACGATCCGCCCGTCTGATGTGAAGTCGTGGACCGCAAGGTTGCAGGGGAAGTACTCGACTAGCTACGTCTACGCGCTCCACTCCCGCCTGTCGCAGGTGCTCGCTGACGCCGTGCATGACGGGATCCTGACCCGGAACCCCTGCAGTCGCCGCACGAGCCCGCCGGCAGCGCCTCAGCGCCCCTACGTCGCGACCACCGCGCAGGTGTGGGCGCTCCACGACGCCCTCCCGCCCGGGTACAAAAACCTGCTGCTGCTCGGCGCTTTCGCTGGCCTCCGCATCGGTGAGATCGCCGCGCTCGAGGTCGACGACGTCGACTGGGACAAAGGCATCATCACGCCCGAGCATCAGCACGACGAGGAGGCCCTGAAGTCAGAGGAGTCGGGCAAACCGATCCCCATCCCGCTCGAGCTCGCTCAGATGCTCCGCGAGGATGCGGGGGAGCAGATGGTAGTGCCTGGGGTGTTCGGCCGCGGCGTCAGCGCCTACCAACTGAACCGAGTGTGGATCGAAGCGCGCGGGAAGGTGCCGGAGCTTCCCGAGGGCTTCCGCACGCACGACCTGCGGCACTACTTCGCGTCGATGCTCATCGCCGCCGGCCTGGACGTGAAGGTCGTGCAGGCTCGGATGCGGCATGCGTCGGCGACGGTCACGCTCAACACGTACGGGCACCTCTGGCCGGACACGGACGACTCGTCGCGCGCCGCGGTGGCCGCGGTGTTGCGTAGCCGCTAATCAGGCTGCGACGAGCTGGTGACTCGAGACTTCGAACCCGGCCGCGTTGAGCTCTTCGTCAACAACGGTCGGGAGCAGCTCAGCCACGCCTTCGTTTGAGAGGTTCATCCATTCCTGGATCGTGTCGATGCCGCCTGCAGGGCGGCCGCCCGTCTTGAGCATGGCGACGAGCACCGCTGCCCGGCCGGCCAGATCGGCCGCTTCGGGAGTTTCACCCTCGGCGGTGACTTCGATCTCGAGGCTACGTGCGCCGAGATCGACGGACACGGCGTGGTCGAGGATCTCGGATCGTGTGTCCTCGAGCTCGGTGAAGACTTCGCCCATGCCGTGGAACACTGCGGTGAGGTCTTCTCTGTCGATCTCCGCGATTGTGATTCGTGCGGAGACGCCAACGAGAACCGTCATTGCTCGTCCTCCTCATTTGCGTAACACGGCTGGCGGTATAGCCAACCGAGCGCGTCTTTAGCGTAGTTGGGATTGCTGGGGGTCAGGTGGATCTGTCGCATGTGATCCCCGCATGGACACTTCACTGTGTAGTACGTGGGTGGGTCTTCGATCCTCCAGCCTGCTTCGTGAAACTCACCCAGAACAGGCTCGAGATCTTTCCTAGGGTGCTTCTTCCAGTATCGCCCCACGCATGCTCCCCCGTCTACTGGCCGTTACGCCAACGTATCGAACACTCCACCGGGTATGAATGAGCCCCTCAGGCCGGACCTGAGGGGCTCATTCGAGGATTTTGCGGACTAGATGCGGACCAGATGCCCGATAGGCCGCGGAATCCCGCGTGAAATGGTCAGACGCCGAAGTAGAGCTCGAACTCGAACGGGTGCGGTCGCTGTGCGATCGGCTGGATCTCGTTCTCGATCTTGTACTCGATCCACGTCTCGATCAGCTCGGGGGTGAACACGCCACCGGCGAGCAGGAACTCGTGGTCGTTGCGCAGTGCCTCGAGCGAGTCCAGCAGGGAGTTGGGGACCTGCGGGATGTTCTTGGCCTCCTCGGGCGGCAGCTCATAGAGGTCCTTGTCGACCGGCTCGTGCGGCTCGATGCGGTTCTTGATGCCGTCGATGCCGGCCATCAGCTGCGCCGCGAACGCGAGGTACGGGTTGCCCGACGCGTCGGGGGCGCGGAACTCAATGCGCTTGGCCTTCGGGTTGGATCCGGTGATCGGGATGCGGATGGCCGCCGAGCGGTTTCCGGCCGAGTAGACCAGGTTGACCGGCGCCTCGAAGCCCTTCACCAGACGGTGGTAGCTGTTGAGCGTCGGGTTGGTGAAGGCGAGAACGGCAGGAGCGTGGGCGAGGATGCCGCCGATGTACCAGCGGGCGATGTCCGACAGTCCGCCATAGCCCTTCTCGTCGTAGAACAGCGGCTGGCCGCCGTTCCAGAGCGACTGGTGGGTGTGCATGCCCGAACCGTTGTCGCCGAAGAGCGGCTTCGGCATGAACGTGGCGGTCTTGCCCCACTGGTCGGCCGTGTTCTTGACGATGTACTTGAACTTCAGGATGTCGTCCGCCGCGTGGACCATCGTGTCGAACTTGTAGTTGATCTCCTGCTGGCCGGCGGTGCCCACCTCGTGGTGAGCGCGCTCGAGCTCGAGTCCGCTGGCGATCAGGCGCAGGCTGATGTCGTCACGCAGGTCGGCCGTCTTGTCGACCGGGGACACGGGGAAGTAGCCGCCCTTGTACGGGGTCTTGTTGGCGAGGTTCCCGCCCTCTTCGGCGCGGGCGGTGTTCCACGCGCCTTCGACGGAGTCCACGGCGTAGAAGCTCGTGTTCTGCTTCACCTCGTAGCGCACATCGTCGAAGATGTAGAACTCCGCCTCCGGGGCGAAGAAGGCGGTGTCGGCGATGCCGGTCGAGGCGAGGTACTTCTCCGCCTTCTTGGCGACCTGGCGCGGGTCCTTGCCGTAGATCTCGCCATTGCGCGGGTTGTAGATGTCGAAGACCATGATGAGGGTCTTCTCGTCGCGGAACGGATCGAGGTAGGCGGTCGACACGTCCGGGATGAGCTGCATGTCGGACTCGTGGATGTTCGCGAAACCGCGGATCGACGAGCCGTCGAAGAGCTGTCCGACGGTGAAGAACTCCTCGTCGACGGTCGAGGCGGGGATGTTGAAGTGCTGCTGCACACCAGGGAGATCCGTGAACCGGATGTCGAGGAACTTGACGTCCTCGTCCTTGATGAACTTCAGCACCTCGGATGAATCACTGAACATGGAGTCTCCAGAGGTAGGGCGTTCGGGAACTGCCAACCCGCGAGGGGCATGGCTTGCACGGTACCGACAGGGCGTTGCCCGGTCGTGACACCAATGTTTCGGCCAGGTTACAGGGGTCTGGGTACGCTTGTGCGGTGACAGACCAGCGATATCCCGGTGAACGCCTGGGACTGCCCGGGTCCGGGCGGGGTTCGATCGGCCGGCTCGGCCGGCGTGTCGGAGCCCTGTTCATCGACTACGGGGCGGCCTACATCCTCGCCGGACTGTTCGTCACCGACCCCGATGGTCTGCCCGCCGTCTTCTCCGGCGATCCGCTCGTGATCGCGGCGATCTTCATGGCGATCCAGGTGGTGTTCGCGCCCATGCTGCAGGGCAGCCCGGGTCATCGCATCCTCGGGTTGCGTCTCACCCGGATCGACGGTGCCTGGGTCGGACTGTGGCGCCCGATCGTGCGGACGGTGCTCCTTGTTCTGGTGATCCCTGCGGTGATCTGGGACGCCGATCAGCGAGGACTGCACGACAAGGCGGCCGGCACGGTCCTCGTGCGTTCCTGACTGCGCTCAGCGCGGCCGCGGTGCACGGACGCGATTGGGGTCCATGCCCTTGGGGATCGGGAGCGAGGCGAGTGACTGCGAGACCGAGTCGACGCGCTTGATGACCGCGGCCATGGTCGCGCGGTCGATCGCCTTCGGGAGCTTCTTGATCGTCGGGGCGAGCTTTGCGATCGGCACCTCGTCGTCGCCGTGTCCGACATAGAGCACCGTGATGGGCACGCCCGATGCCACGCGCTTGATCTTGGATCGTTCGTCGCCCACGAGGCGGGTCAGGCGCCCGCGCGCGCCCTCGCCGACGATGACCACCCCACCGCGTCCGATCGCGCGATAGACCGCCTCCTGGGTCTTGGGGTTGATCCCCACCGGCATCTCGCTCGCCTGCCACCTGCGGCCAAGCGACGTCGAGATCACGTGGCCGGTCGCACCCGGCATGCCGTCGATCTGGCGGTACATCGCCTTGGTCGACAGACGTGTCATGGTCATCATGGCGGCGAGAATGCCCGCCATCAGGCCGGTGATCGCCCACAGGAGCACGCTCCACCACGCGACCGGCTGCACCAGGAAGCCGATCCCCACTCCGATGGCCGCGCCGACGACCAGGATGCCGATGAGGACATACGGCAACCAGGGGAACGCCTTGCGCGTGAAGGTGAACAGGGTACGGAGCTGGGAGAAGAAGCCGGGTCGCTTCTCCGGGGTGGTGCTGCGGGCCATGGGACCAGGATACCTTTCGGGCGCAGCCTGGTTCGGACACGTCCTCTCCTCCACACGTCGCGGCAGCGCTGCGTGTTTCCACAGGTGCGACGCGCGCGGCGCGTCGGACGGGCGGGAACGGAACGGTGGGGGACGTGGCCCCGACATCCGATATCCCGCCGTCTTCCGTCCTCGCGCCCCACCTGCGCGCGGGAGCGCGGGTCGTGCGCCGCATCGACGGCGACGACACGCCGTGGCCCGGTGTGGTGGCGCGGCTGGACGACGGGGCGCCGGCGCTCGTGGTCCCGGTCGCCGCGCTGGGGCGGACGTGGCCCGGCTGGGCGCTGTCGGACCCTGCGCACGTGGTCGTACCCACGGACATCAGGCGCTCGGTCGAGGGACATGACGCGGTCTTTCCGCTCTTCGTCGAGAGGCTGATGACCTTCCTGACGCGGCGTGGGCCGCTGCTCTCCGACGGCGAGCGCGTGACGATCGCCGTCAGTGTGCTGCGCGGTCTGCGGGAACTCGACGACGCAGGGGTGACGTCACCAAGCAGTGGTTCGTGGTGGCTGACCGACGACGGCCGACCCGGTTTCGCCCTCACCGGCGACCCGGGAACGTCAGCGGAGCGTGCCTCGGCGGACGTGCTCACCGAGCTCGGGAAAGGGGAGGGGGGACTCTCGTCGTTGGTCGAACGGACCGTGACTGCCGTGGCCGGAGGCGTCGATGAGCGCACCGCGAGACGGCTCGAGGACGAGTGGTTCGATGCCGCGTCGCCGGAGGCCCTGGTCACGGTGGGGTTCGGTCCCCGTCCGGCTGGTGCGGCGATCGCGCCGGCTCGCGTGGATGTCGCCGCCGAGGTCCCTGCTTCGGAGGAGGCCGGCGGTACCGGTGTGCTGGTGAACCTCGGTCGATACGTCGACGGCGGCCTCGCGGAGACGATCGGAGCGACGGTGGAGCGCGTGCGCCGAACGATGATCGGAGCGCGCTCTCGCCGTTCGACGCTCCTCTTCGCCGGAGCTGCAGCAGGTGCCGTCGTGGCGATCGGACTGCTGTGGCCGGTCGGTGCGGAGGAGCCTGCCACCGCACCGGTCGATCAGGGGGCCATCCCCGCGTCGACCGCGACCACGTCGCCCGTTCCGGCCGCCGCCGTGGGCGTGGCCGCAGACGACGACCTCGCCGTCGTGACGGCGGCGCTGCTGGATGCGCGCATCCGCTGTGACGACGATCCCGAATGTCTCGCAGGGGTTCTCTGGTCACCGATCACGTCGGTTCCGCCCGGCGCCGTCGACCTCGATGCGAGCGTGCGCGATGTCGAGGTGCTGGATGATTTCGGCGGCGTCGCCGTGCTTCGCGTGTCTGGACCTGAGACACCGGATCAGGTAGTCGTCATCGCGCGCAGAGACGACTCATGGCTGCTGCGTGACGTCCATGACGTCGCACAGCAGCCATGAGGCTCGAGCGATCAGGCGCCGAGGTTGGCCTCGAACGAGGCGTCCTCGAGGCGCTTCTTGACCGCCGCGAGGAAGCGGGCCGCGTCCGCTCCGTCGATCGTGCGGTGATCGTACGACAGGGCGAGGTACACGTACGACCGCACCGAGATGGCTTCCGCTCCGTCGACCGTCACCACGCCGGGGCGCTTGACGACGGTGCCCGTTCCGAGGATCGCCGACTGCGGCAGGAACACCACCGGTGTGTCGAACAGGGCGCCGCGGGAGCCAGTGTTCGTGAGCGTGAAGGTGCCCCCTGCCAGCTCGTCGGGCTTGAGCTTGTTGTCGCGCGTGCGCGCGGCGAGGTCGGCGATCTCGTGCGCGATCTCAGCGAGGTTCTTGCTCGCCGCATCGCGCAGCACGGGCGTCAGCAGGCCACGCTCCGTGTCCACCGCGATCGACACGTTCTCGGTGGCGGGGTAGACGATCTTGTCGCCGTCGACCGTGGAGTTGATGATCGGATACGTCTGCAGCGCCTCGGCCGCGGCGAGGGCGAAGAACGGCAGGAAGGACAGCTTGTCCCCGGTCTTCGCCTGGAAATCCTTCTTCACCCGGTCGCGGTACTGCGACAGCTTGGTCACGTCGACTTCCACGACCGTCGTCAGTTGCGCCGTCGACTGCATCGACGCCACGGCACGCTCGGCGAGCACCTTGCGAAGGCGCGACATCGGCTGCGTGGTGCCGCGAAGGGGCGACACCTCCACCTCGACGGGCGCCGCCTCGGCGGCAGACGTCGGGGCCGCCGGGGCCTCGGCCGCCTTCAGAACGTCCTCCTTGCGGATGCGTCCGCCCACGCCGGTTCCGGTGACGCTCGCGAGATCGACGCCCTGCTGCTGCGCGAGACGGCGCACCAGAGGCGTGACGTAGATGTCGTCGGAGGCGGACGGTGCGGCGGGTGCGGCGGGCGCCTTCTCGGGAGCGGGCTCCGGCTTGGAGGTCTGCTCTTCGGCGGCCGGCGCGGGAGCCGGCTCCTCCTCAGGCTCGGGGGCCGACGTCTCCTGTGCGGACGCGGGCTCCTCGGGCGCCGACTCCTCGGACGGCGCCTCAGCGGGTGCGGGGGAGCCCGAGCCGATCTTGGCCAGCGGCGAACCCACGGCCACGGTCTCGTCCTCCTGCACCAGGATCTGCTGCAGCGTGCCCGCGAACGGCGACGGGATCTCGGTGTCGACCTTGTCGGTGGAGATCTCGAGCAGCGGCTCGTCGACCTCCACGTCGTCGCCGACGCTCTTCAGCCAGCGGGTCACGGTGCCTTCGGTGACGCTCTCGCCGAGTTCGGGCAGAACGACGTCCTTGCCGTCCGCGTCGGACGCGGTGCTCGTGGCGGGAGCAGCCTGCTCGGGAGCGGAATCCTCGGCTGCGGGCTCTTTCGCAGGCTCCGCCTCCGGCTGTGCGGGGGCCTCCGCCTGCGCGGAGTCGTCCGACGTGTCCTCGGAGGGGGCTCCGTCGCCGTCGCCGATCTTGGCGAGCACGGCGCCCACCTCGACGGTTTCGTCCTCCTGGACGAGGATCTCTTCGATGACGCCGCTGACCGGCGAGGGGATTTCGGTGTCGACCTTGTCCGTGGAGATCTCGAGAAGACCCTCGTCCTCCTGGATCGTGTCGCCGACCTGCTTGAGCCAGCGGGTCACCGTCCCCTCGGTGACGCTCTCGCCGAGCGCGGGGAGGACGACGGATGTGCTCATGTGCTTGTCTCCTTCGGAATGCCGATTGCTTCTAGCTTAGTGATGACCTCGACGCGCCGGCGTCGGATGGCTGGGGGTGTCGTGCGCAACGCTCAGAGTGTGTGCAGGGGCGAACCCGCGAGGGCGAGGAGGGCCTCGCCCAGCGCCTCGCTCTGCGTGGGATGCGCGTGCAGGAACGGGGTCACATCCTCGGGGTGCGCTTCCCACCCGACGATGAGCTGACCTTCTGCGATGAGTTCCCCGACGCGATCTCCCACCATGTGGATGCCCACGACGGGGCCGTCGACATGCCGGACGACCTTCACGATCCCCGCCGTTCCGAGGATCTCGCTCTTGGCGTTGCCGGCGAGGTTGTACTCGTAGGTGGTGATCGCGTCACCGTGCAGCGCACGCGCTGCGGCCTCGGTGAGTCCGACCGACGCCGCCTCCGGCGATGAATACGTCACGCGGGGGATGTGAGCGTCCGGGACGCGGACGGGTCGTCGACCCGCGATCCGCTCGGCGACCTGGATGCCCTGCTGGAATCCCCGGTGTGCCAGCTGCGGCCCGGCGACGATGTCGCCCACCGCCCAGACGTGGTCGGCGGCGGTGCGGAGATCGTCGTCGACGACGACGAACCCGCGATCCAGGCCCACGCCGGCCGCTTCGAGCGCGAGACCGTCCGTCGCGGGTGCGCGGCCCACCGCCACCAGCAGGGCGTCCGCCGCGATCTCCGCGTCATCCGCGAGCCGCACGACGACGCGATCCTCGTCCGCGGTGACGGCGGAGACGGGCGTTCCGAGGACAGTGCGGATGCCGCGGCGCCGGAAGGCGCGCTCCATGGTCTTGCCGATGACCTCGTCGTCGGCGGGCAGGAGCGTTGGGAGCGCCTCGATGACCGTCACGTCGGCGCCGAGAGAACGCCAGAGACTGGCGAACTCGACCCCGATGACCCCGCCCCCGAGGACGGCGACGTGCGCGGGGACCTCGGGGAGTTCGAGCGCCTGCTCGCTCCCGAGGATTCGCCCGCCGATGTCGATGCCGGGGAGCGTGCGCGTGTACGAGCCGGTAGCGACGACGACATCGCGACCGCGGTAGAGGTCGTCGCCCACCCGCACCGCCGGCCCCTGCTCGAGGGTGCCGGCGCCGGGGACGACGGTGATTCCGCGGGCGGCGATCAGGCCCTGCAGACCCTTGTGCTTCTTCGCGACGATCGCCTCGCGATATGCCGTGAGAGCGGGGACGTCCACGCCCTCCCACGTCGCTCGCACCCCGACTGCCGCTGCGTCTCTGGTGTTGTCGGCGACCTCCCCGGCGTGCAGGAGCGCCTTGGTCGG
The DNA here is from genome assembly GCF_002358725.1 of Microbacterium sp. UBA3394. Taxonomy (NCBI): domain Bacteria; kingdom Bacillati; phylum Actinomycetota; class Actinomycetes; order Micrococcales; family Microbacteriaceae; genus Microbacterium; species Microbacterium sp. UBA3394. Next base: position 2,732 of record NZ_DEPK01000116.1, on the reverse strand, counting down.
CACGCAGCCGCGGTGCAGGCAGGTCCCGCCGAGCTTGTCCTTCTCGACGATGACGACGGAAGATCCCAGTTCCGCGGCGCGAAGGGCGGCGGCGTAGCCGCCGGACCCGCCGCCCAGCACGACGAGGTCGGCCTCGTGCACGGCCATCAGCGCGTCGTTCCGGCCACGAAGCGGATCAGCGCGCGCACCGTCGCACCGGTCGCGCCCTTGTCGGTGAATCCGTACCCACCGCCCTTGTGCCAGCCGCTGCCGGCGATGTCCAGGTGGACCCACGGAATGCGCGGAGCGTCCTCGGCATCGGCCGCGCGGCCCACGAAGCGACGCAGGAACAGGCCGGCGAAGAGCGAACCGCCCGCCGGGTCGCCGATCTTCGCGTTCTGCATGTCGGCGACGGGAGAGTCGAGCTCTTCCTCCATGTGCTCGGGAAGCGGAAGCTGCCACGCGTCCTCGCCGGTCGCCGCCGCATCCGCGAGGAAGCGGGCCACGGCGGTGTCATCGCCCATCACCCCGGTGTGCCGGTTCCCCAGAGCGACGGATATCGCGCCCGTCAGCGTCGCGACATCGACGATGAGGTCGGGGCTCTCGGCACTCGCGGCGGCGAGGCCGTCGGCCAGGACCAGGCGTCCCTCGGCGTCGGTGTTCAGCACCTCGACGGTCGAGCCGTTCCGCATCGTCAGGACGTCGCCGGGTCGCGTGGCCGAGCCCGACGGCATGTTATCGGCGAGGCAGAGCCACGCCGTCGCGCGTACCGGCGCCCCGACGCGAGCAAGGGCCCGCACGACGGCGAGCGCGGTGGCCGCGCCGCACATGTCGTACTTCATCCCCACCATCGAAGCGGGTGGTTTGAGGGAGAGTCCACCGGTGTCGAACGTGATGCCCTTGCCGACCACCGCGACGTGGGCCGCCGCATCCGCCGGCGAGTAGTCCACACGCACGAGTCGCGGCGGCCTCGAAGAACCGCGTCCGACGCCGAGGATGCCGCCGAATCCGCCCTCTTCGAGGTCGGTCTCGTCGAACACGTCGACAGAGACCGGCAGGCCCGCGACGTACTCGCGCGTCCGGTCGGCGAAGTCCGCCGGACCGAGGCGATCGGCGGGCATCGTGGACAGATCCTTCACCAGCGCCATCGCCTCGGCATCGGCGCGTACGGCCTCGAGTTCTCCACCGTCGGGACGGGTCTCGCCGTGCACGACGACGGTCGCGGCGCGTGCCGGCGGCGGAGTGCTCTTGTAGGAGTCGAAGCGATAGCCGCCGAGCGTGGCGCCTTCGGCCACGGCACGCCATCCCTCGAACGCGGGAGCCGCGACAGCGACCGTGTCGAAGCCGGTGAGGGAGCGGACGCCCGCGCCGACGGCGGTACGCACATCCTGTTCCCCGGGGGACGTACCGGTGCCGACGACGGCGAGCGGGAGCCGGGTCGCCTCTGGCGCGGCGACGCGCAGATAGGACGATCGCGCACCGGTGAACCCGACCGCCTCCAGCGCGTCGTGCAGGCCGGGCCATTCGGCCAGAGCGTCGGCGGCATCATCGAGCGGGGGGAGCGCCAGAAGGATCGCTTCGGCGTCGGACTCTCGGATCGGACTGGTTCGGAACTCGAGGTCGGGGAACGACATGGTCCCATCCTAGGGATGCGCGTGTTCGCTGTGAGCGGGACGGGGTACGCCGACGGTCGGCGCTCGCCTCGTAGCATGGAGAGATGCCCTTGTCCTCGTCGCTGTTCGAGCGTTCGGCCTCTGCGCCTCCCATCCCCCGGGGACTGCCGCTGGTCATCGCCCTCACCGGCTTCACCGACGCCGGCAGTGCGTTGTCACGCACGATCGAGTACCTGCGGGATGAGATCGACCCGACTCCGGTCGCGGTCTTCACCAACGACGTCCTGCTGGACTACCGCGCACGGCGACCCGTCGTCGCGTTCGATCAGGATCACCTCGCCGACTACCGACCTCCGCGGCTGGAGTTGTCACTCGGACACGACGCGCTGGGTTCGCCGTTCCTGATGCTGGCCGGCTATGAGCCGGACTTCGCGTGGGAGGCCTTCGCCTCCGCGATCCTGGCGCTGGCCGAGGAGTTCGCCGTGTCCACGGTCACGTGGGTGCACGCCATCCCGATGCCCGTCCCGCACACGCGACCCATCGGAACGACGGTGAGCGGCACGCGGCGCGAGCTGACGGAGGCGCATTCGGTCTGGAAGCCGACCACGCAGGTGCCGGCGACGGTCGGACACCTGCTCGAGTACCGCTTCGCCGAAGGCGGCGCCGCCGTCGCGGGTTTCGTGCTGCTCGTTCCCCACTATCTCGGCGACACGGAGTATCCGGCCTCCGCTCTGGCCGCCCTTGATGCGATCACCGTCGCGACCGGCCTCGTCTTCTCCGGCGACTCGCTCCGCGACGAGAACCGCGAGTATCTCGAGAAGGTCGAGGAGCAGGTCGCCGGTAGCGAGGACCTGTCTCGCATGGTCGAGAACCTGGAAGAGCGGTATGACGCCTACATGGCCGGCTCAACGCAGGCGACGCCGATCATCCACACCGGGGACCTACCCAGCGCCGACGAGCTGGCGGCGGAGCTCGAGCGCTTCCTCGCCAACCGACCCTCGGGCGACGACGACCGATTCGGCGCGTGAGGGAATAGCCGCGTCGGCCGGCACGTTTCCATACAGGTGTCGCCCGCTGCGGGTCAAGTGCCGCTGCGGAATGTGAGACAATGGATGAAGCGACCCGTTGTCACGTCGACTG
>NZ_DEPK01000093.1:0-2504 GCF_002358725.1 Microbacterium sp. UBA3394 | reverse complement strand
AGGATTCGGCGCAGATCCTCCGACCTCGGCGCGGATCTCCGACGACGACGCGTGCCGGATGCGCCTGTCCGGCGCGACCTCGGCGTGAATCTCCGACCGAGCGCGCGTCGTGCCACAATGGACTCCGGCGTGCCCGGGCCGCCGCTTCTCCTCGTGCGATCCACGGCGGGGACAGGACCGCCGGGCCTCTGGACAGCGTCCGCCGCCCCCTTCACTGAGGAGCGAAAATGTCCACGCACCACACCGATTCGTCGAGCACCCCCGCCACCGAGCGCGTCGCGCAGCACCGCCGGTACCTGATGTGCCGCCCGGAGCACTTCACCGTCAGCTACACCATCAACCCCTGGATGGAGCCGGCGAAGCCCACCGACACGGCCAAGGCCGTGCGTCAGTGGCAGGCGCTGTACGACACCTACATCGAGCTGGGTCACGAGGTCGAGCTGATCGATCCGCTCGAGGGTCTGCCCGACATGGTCTACACCGCCAACGGCGGATTCGTGATCGACGGCGTCGCCTACGGGGCGAAGTTCCGCTTCGAGGAGCGCGTTCCCGAGGGGCCGGCCTTCATGGACTGGTTCGGGCAGAACGGGTTCGAGGTCGTCGACCCGCGCGAGGTCAACGAGGGCGAGGGGGACTTCCTGCTCGTCGGCGACACCATCCTCGCCGGCACCGGCTTCCGCTCGACCGGCGACAGCCACGGCGAGGTCGGCGAGGTCTTCGGCCGCGAGGTCGTCTCGCTCAACCTGGTCGACCCGCGCTTCTACCACCTCGACACCGCGATCGCCGTGCTCGACCCGGTGCAGGGCCCCGGCGGCGTCGACCACGCGAACATCGCGTACCTGCCGGGCGCCTTCGACGAGCCCAGTCGCGCGATCCTCGCCGAGCGGTATCCGGATGCGATCCGCGTGTCCGACGAGGACGGCGCGGTGTTCGGGCTCAACTCTGCCTCCGACGGCCGGAACGTCATCATCTCGCCGCGCGCGAAGGGCTTCGAGACCCAGCTGCGCGAACGCGGCTATCACCCGGTGCTCGTCGACCTGTCCGAGCTGCTGCTCGGCGGCGGCGGCATCAAGTGCTGCACCCTCGAACTGCGATCCAAGGAAACGCCGGTATGACCCCCGCCACCTCGCCCAGCCTCGACACCGCCACCATCCGCGTCATCGGCGCGGAGGACGAGCACCTCGCCCACAACTACAACCCGCTGCCGGTCGTGATCTCGCGCGGCGAGGGCGTGTGGGTCACCGACGTCGAGGGCAAGCGCTACCTCGACCTGCTCTCGGCGTACTCGGCGCTGAACTTCGGACACCTGCACCCGGCCCTCGTCGCCGTCGCGCAGGAGCAGCTGCAGCGCCTGACCCTCACGAGCCGTGCCTACCACAACGACCAGCTCGTCGAGTTCTCGTCGGGCCTGGCGAAGCTGTGCCGGAAAGACCTCGTGCTGCCCATGAACACCGGCGCCGAGGCCGTCGAGACCGGAATCAAGGTCGCCCGCGCGTGGGCGTACCGGGTGAAGGGCGTGACGACGGATGCCGCGCGCATCGTCGTCGCGGGCGGCAACTTCCACGGGCGCACCACGACCATTGTGGGCTTCAGCGACGACCCGGATGCGCACGACGCGTTCGGTCCGTACGGTCCCGGCTTCGTGCAGGTGCCCTTCGGCGACGCCGAGGCGATCGCGGCGGCGATCGACGAGAACACCGCGGCCGTGCTCATCGAGCCCATCCAGGGCGAGGCCGGCGTCGTCATCCCGCCGGAGGGGTTCCTCACCCGCGTGCGCGAGATCTGCACCGAGAAGAACGTGCTCTTCATCGCGGATGAGATCCAGTCCGGCCTCGGTCGCGTCGGCGAGACCTTCGCGTGTGACCGCGAGGGCGTCGTGCCCGACGTCTACCTGCTCGGCAAGGCGCTCGGCGGCGGCATCCTGCCCGTCTCGGCGGTCGTCGCCGACCGCGACGTGCTCGGGGTCATCAAGCCCGGCGAGCACGGCTCGACCTTCGGGGGCAATCCGCTGGCCGCCGCCGTCGGCGCCCGTGTGGTCGAGATGCTCGCCTCGGGGGAGTTCCAGACGCGCGCCAAGGCGCTCGGGGAGCACCTCGAGGCGAAGCTGGAGGGGCTGGTCGGGAACGGCGTCACCGCCGTGCGCGTGGCGGGCCTCTGGGCCGGCGTCGACATCGACCCGAGCGTCGGCACCGGCCGCGAGGTGGCCGAGCGCCTGCTCGGCCGGGGCGTGCTGGTCAAGGACACGCACGGATCGACGATCCGCATCGCCCCGCCGCTGACGATCCGCGCGACCGAGCTGGACTGGGCGATCGAGCAGCTGAAGGTCGTGCTCGCCGGCTGACGCGACTGACGGGGCCGCGCCACCCGCGCGGACACCGCGCCACCCTCGCTGGGACTACGCCACCGACACCGGGACCTCGTGCCAGCCCGTGGCCCCGTCCGGGGCCGGTGGTGCCGTCTCCGACGTCTGCGTCTGGCCGTCGGCGCTGATGGCGCGGCACCGC
>NZ_DEPK01000281.1:11685-11831 GCF_002358725.1 Microbacterium sp. UBA3394 | reverse complement strand
GCGAGGGCTTCGCGGGCGGCGACGGCCAGCTGCACCTCGGACCCGGTCGCGATGATGATCACGTCGGGCGTGCCGTTCGGTGCCTCGGCGAGGACGTATGCGCCCTTCGCGGCGAGGTCGGCGGAGGCCAGGACGTCGCCGCTGGC
>NZ_DEPK01000281.1:11017-11307 GCF_002358725.1 Microbacterium sp. UBA3394 | reverse complement strand
CCGGAGGGGCCGGCGTGGCGGCGGAGCATCTCGTGCCAGATCACGGCGGTCTCGTTCGCATCGGCGGGGCGGAGCACGGCGAGGTTCGGGATGGCGCGCAGCGCGGTGAGCTGCTCGATCGGCTGGTGGGTGGGGCCGTCTTCTCCGAGGGCGACGGAGTCGTGGGTCCAGACGAAGATCGAGGGGATGTTCATCAGCGCGGCCAGACGCACTGCGGGGCGCATGTAGTCGCTGAAGATCAGGAACGTGCCGCCGAACGCGCGGGTGGGGCCGTGCAGCACGATGCCGTT
>NZ_DEPK01000281.1:0-10601 GCF_002358725.1 Microbacterium sp. UBA3394 | reverse complement strand
CGGGATGAACGAGGCGGCGTTCTTGATGGTGGTGAGGTTCGACTCGGCGAGGTCGGCCGAGCCGCCCCATAGCTCGGGGAGCTTGTCGGCCAGGGCGTTGATGACCTGCCCCGACGCGGCACGGGTGGACACGTCCTTGCCCGCCTCGAACACCGGGAGCGCATCGGCGAGATCGGCGGGGAGCTCGCGGGCGTTGATGCGGTCCCACAGCGCCTTGCGCTCGGGGTGCGCGCCGGCCCACGCGTCGAACTTCTCCTGCCACGCCGCGCGCGCTTCTGCGCCGCGGTCGGCGAGTGAACGAGTGTGTTCGAGGACGTCGTCGGGCACCACGAAGGTCTGCTCCGGGTCCCACCCGAGCACCTCCTTCGTCGCCTTCAACTCGTCCTCGCCGAGCTTGGAGCCGTGGATCTTCCCGGTGTTCTGCTTGCCCGGCGAGGGCCACCCGATGATCGTCTTCAGCACGATGATCGACGGCTTCGACGTCTCGGCCTTCGCCGCCTCGAGGGCTGCGTGAAGCTCGGCGACGTCTTCGACGTACTCGCCCGTCTTCTTCCAATCCACCGTCTGCACATGCCAGCCGTACGCGGCGTAGCGGGCGGCGACGTCCTCGGTGAACGCGACGTCGGTGTCGTCCTCGATCGAGATCTGGTTCGCGTCGTAGATGACGACGAGATTGCCGAGCTCCTGATGCCCGGCCAACGAGGAGGCCTCGCTGGTGATGCCCTCCTGGATGTCCCCATCCGAGGCGATCACATAGATGGTGTGATCGAACGGCGACTCACCCGGCGCGGACTCCGGGTCGAACAGGCCCCGCTCATACCGGGCCGCGTACGCGAACCCGACCGACGAGGCCAGTCCCTGACCCAACGGTCCGGTCGTGATCTCCACACCGTCGGTGTGACCGAACTCCGGGTGACCCGGGGTCTTCGACCCCCACGTCCGCAGCTCCTTCAGGTCCTGCAGCTCCAACCCGAACCCACCCAGATACAGCTGGATGTACTGCGTCAACGACGAATGCCCCGCAGAGAGGATGAAACGATCACGACCCGGCCAGTGCACATCCGCGGGGTCGTGGTTCATCACCCGCTGATACAGCAGATACGCCGCCGGAGCGAGACTCATCGCCGTTCCGGGGTGACCATTGCCGACCTTCTCGACAGCATCCGCCGCCAGCACGCGCACGGTGTCCACCGCGCGCCGATCGATCTCTTCCCATGTCAGCTGCACCACGGCGTCTCCTTTGATCGCTGTGAGGTCGCATCCGCTCACCTCGACACAAATGTTATAAACAGATGTTGCTTGTCACGTGAAAGCGTGTCAAGATCACATTCAACATCACACGGAGGAAGACCTCCGGCCCCATTCGAATGGGGAGAGCGCCGAGGCTCGGGAGCGTACCCGCGTCTTCGGTGACGACGAGTACGGGAGCAAAGATGCGCGCGATTGTCTTCACAGACGAAGGGGCCCTCGCCCTCGAGAACCGAGACCGGCCCGAGCCCGGTTACAAAGAGATCCTCATCCAGACGGCGGCCGTGGGGATCTGCGGGACGGACACTCATGTGTTCGACGGGGAGTTCGAGGGGACGATCTTCCCCCTCGTGCCCGGACACGAAGCGACCGGCACCATCGTCGCGCTCGGCGACGGCGTCAACTCCGGCGTCTTCGACTTCGCCGTCGGCGACCACGTGGCGGTGAACCCCAGCACCACGTGCGGCGAGTGCGAGTACTGTCTGAACGGCCATCAGAACCTCTGCCGGTTCTGGAACGGACTCGGCGTGGTGGCTTCGGACGGTGCATCCCAGGAGTACTTCACTGCGCCGGCGAGCAACGTCTACAAGCTCAAGCCCGAAACCGACCTCTATGAAGCCGCGCTCATCGAGCCCCTGGCGTGCGCCATCCGCGGCTGGGACGTGCTGCCCCGGCGGCTCGGCGACCACGTGCTCGTCTACGGCGCCGGCACCATGGGATTGCTCATGGCGCAGCTGGCGACGAAGGCGGGCGCCGCCACCGTCACGATCATCGATCTGAATGCGGAGAGGCTCAAGACGGCGCAGGAGTGCGGCATCGCCCTCCGCTACACCTCGGCAGACGACGCCGACCGCGAGAAGTGGGACGTCGTGATCGACTGCACGGGAAACATCCGCGCGATCGAAGACGCGCTCACGCGCGTCAAGCCCGCAGGCTTCTTTCAGGACTTCGGTGTCGCACCGGCCGACAAGACCGCGCAGTTCTCTCCTTTCCGCGTCTATCGGGATGAGATCTCGATCGTCGGGACGATGGCGGTGCTGAACTCCTTCGGCCGCGCGGTCGAACTGTTCGAGGCCGGGGCGATCAACGCGACCGCGATGATCAGTCATTCCTTCACCCTCGACGACTACTCCCAGGCGCTGGAGATGTTCCGCAAGGGCGAAGGGCGCAAGCTCCAGATCCGTCCCAACGACACCGAGTCGCGGGTGCTCCTGTGAGCGACACGACCGCACGCGCGAAGGCAGGCCGCAGCGGCTCGTCGCGGAAAGCGATGTGGATCTGGATCGCTGTCGGGGTTCTGGTGGTCGTCGGCATGGCGCTCGGAACGCGGGTCGTCGCGGCGGATGATCCGCTGGCGCAGGGTGCCGTGGAATTCGATGCGGCGACCTTCGGCGCGGAGACCTTCCCGACGGTCCAGTCCGATATCGTCGCGCAGGCGGTGGAGGCACAGGAACTCGCCGAGGCTATCGCCGCCGACCCGGAGGCCGCCGCGGCGGAGTACGCCGTCGAGAGTTCGGGGGGACCCGTCTTCAGCGTGACCTTCACCGGTGTCGTCGGAGAAGGGCAGTCCGGAATCTATGAGGTCGACGTCGAAGGAGTGCCGGACGATCTTCTGATCCGTGTTCAGACCGGTCCGGCGATCAACGGCACCGAGCTGCGCGATGCGACCGGGGAGATCACGTTCGGGCAGTTCACCAACCAGATCGACTATCAGAATGCCGGGTCCGCGCTCAATGAGGAGATGAAGGCCGCCGTGCTGGCCGATATCGACTCGGAGGCGCTGACCGGCGAGACGATCACGGTCACCGGAGCGTTCACGCTCATCAACCCCGAGTCGTGGTTGGTGACCCCGGTGGAGGTGTCGGTGTCATGAGCCGTGAGGCCGACTACGACCACGTCGTGCTGGAAGCACGCGACATCGTCAAGACGTACGGCGGAACCCGCGCCCTCAAGGGGGTCAATTTCGAGATCCGGCGGGGGACCGTCACGACCCTCTTCGGAGAGAACGGCGCCGGCAAGTCCACCCTCATGAAGATCCTCTCCGGCGTGGAGCAGCCGACGTCGGGACAGATCGTCCTGGACGGGAAGCCGGTGACGTTCGCCTCCACCAACGAGGCCCGCGACCGGGGCATCTCGATCATCCATCAGGAGCTCAGCCTCGCGCCGAATCTCTCCGTGCGGGACAACATCTTCATGGGGAGGGAGATCCGCGGTCCCCTGGGCGTCGACTACGCCGAGGAGACGCGTCAGACGCAGGCGCTGCTCGATGAGATGCAGCTGCCGATCGCACCGGACACGCTCGTGCACGATCTGCGGGTCGGTCAACAGCAGATCGTCGAGATCGCCCGCGCCCTGTCGGTGAACTCCCGCATCCTGATCATGGACGAGCCGACGTCGGCTCTCGCCGCGGCAGAGGTGGAGGTGCTCTTCGGCATCATCCGCGATCTCCTCGCCCGCGGAGTCGCGATCGTGTACATCTCGCACCATCTCGAAGAAGCGCTCGAGGTCACCGACCACGCGGTGGTGCTCCGAGACGGCACGATGACGGCGCGCGACGAGCGAGCCAACATCGACCTCGAGTGGATCGTGCGGAACATGGTCGGCGAGAACTTCGATCTCGGGTCGCCACCGACCGGATACGAGTTCGGCGAGGCGATCCTGCAGGTCAGAGACCTCACCGTCGTCGACCCGGAGAACCCCGAGCGCGCGATCGTGAATCGGTTGAGTCTCGACGTGCGCAAGGGTGAGATCGTCTGCATCTACGGGCTGATGGGCGCCGGACGCACCGAACTGCTCGAGGCGATCGCCGGAAAGGAAGACGTCGCGGAGGGTGACGTTCTGCTGGACGGCGCGTCGCTGGCGCCGCTGTCGATCGCCGAGCGCATCGACGCCGGCGTCGGGCTGGTCCCGGAGGACCGGCAGCGCGACGGCCTCGTCCAGACCTTCGATGTGGGGACGAATCTCACGCTGGCGAGTCTGACGCGGAGCCTCTCGCGCGGCATGCTCTCCCGTCGGCGCGAGAAGGAGCGGGCGCGGGATCTCATCCAGACCGTGACGGTCAAGACCTCCGGCCCGGATCAGCTGATCGGAGCGCTGTCCGGAGGCAACCAGCAGAAGGTCGTGATCGGCAAGATCATCGCCACCGAGCCTCGCGTCATGCTCCTCGACGAGCCCAGCCGAGGAATCGACGTCGGTGCGAAAGGCGAGGTCTTCCGACTCCTCGCCGATCGCGCACGAGACGGCCTCGCCGTCATCTACTCCACTTCAGAGGTGGGCGAGTGCCTCAGCATCGCCCACCGGATCATCGTGATGCGCCGCGGCCGGATCTCGGCAGAGTTCGGTCCCGACGCCACCAAGGACATGATCATGGCCGCCTCCGGCGAGTCCGTGGCCGCATAGAGAGTCCAGAACGGATCGGACAATGACGACGACGACAACCACCACCATCCTCGCCAAGCGCAAGGAATTCTCGCTGGCGAAGCTGCTCCTGGAGGGGCGGGCGTTCCTCGCTCTCATCCTCATCATCGTGGTGTTCTCCCTCCTCTCTCCCAACTACCTCACGGTGGAGAACCTGCTGATCATGGCGTCGCACGTCGCCATCTACGCACTGCTGGGCATGGGGATGCTCATGGTGATCCTCAACGGGGGCATCGACCTCTCGGTCGGGTCGACCCTCGGCTTCTCGGCCGTGATCGGAGGCTTCCTCCTGCAAGGGGTGCCGATCAACATCTTCGGCGTGATCCTCTTTCCGAGCGTTCCGGTGGTCGTCCTCCTGTCCGTCGGTGTCGGCGCGCTGGTCGGGCTCGTCAACGGCATCCTCGTCGCGCGATTCAAGGTGGCTCCGTTCGTGGCGACGCTCGGGATGCTCTACGTCGTGCGCGGACTCGCCCTCCTCATGACCAACGGACTGACGATCAACGACCTGGACGGCGATCCGGCTCTCGGGAACACCGGTTTCGCATGGCTCGGATTCAACCGCATTCTGGGGATCCCGATCGGCGTCATCATCATGGGCATCGTCGCGATCGTGCTGGGCTATGTTCTCGGCCGCACGCGATTCGGCCGGTGGCTCTACGCCTCCGGGGGAAACGAGCGGGCAGCCGAGCTGTCCGGTGTCCCGGTCCGTCGTGTGAAGGTCTCGGTCTACGTGATCTCCGGCATGTGCGCCGCGGTCGCGGGCCTCATCCTGGCGTCGACGCTGACGAGCGCGAGCCCGACCGCGGGAAACACCTACGAGCTCACGGCGATCGCTGCCGTGGTGATCGGCGGCGCCGCCCTCTCCGGCGGCCGCGGCAACATCCGGGGAACGCTGCTCGGAGCCTTCGTGATCGGCTTCCTCGCCGACGGGCTCGTGATCGTGGGGGTCTCCGCCTACTGGCAGATGGTCTTCATGGGAGCGGTCATCGTCGTGGCGGTCCTGCTGAACACCCTGCAGTACGGTCGCCGGCGCCGCCCGGCCGCACCCTCGAACCCGGCGTCGCCCCCGTCCCCGACGGGTCCGTCGGCGCCGTCCTCGTCGGGAGAGGCCCAGCCGGCCACCGCCGGACGCTCCTCCTGACCGCACCATCCCGGCATCGAGAACGCTGTCGGGTCACCAAGAAAGGACGATCCATGTTTCGCAAGAAGGTCATCGCCGCCCTCGCTGCGGGTGCACTCGCGCTGGGCGTGAGCGCATGCTCTTCCGGAGAACCGGCCGACTCATCGGGCGCGGCGGAGGAGGGTGAGGCCGGTGGTCTCATCACGATCATCGTGAACGATCCCGCCAACCCCTACTGGAAGACCGAGGGCGACGTTGCTCAGGCGACCGCGGAAGAGCTCGGATACGAAGCGACGGTCGGAGCCCACAACGGCGACACCAACACGGAGAACTCGCTGATCGACACGGCGATCTCGAACCAGTCCGCCGCCATCATCCTCGACCCGGCGAACGCCGACGGCTCCGTCGCCGCCGTGCAGAAGGCCACGGATGCCGGCATCCCGGTGTTCCTGGTCAACGCGGAGATCAACGAGTCGGGAATCGCGCTGGCCCAGCTCGTCTCCAACAACTCGCAGGGTGCCGCCATCGGAGCTCAGGAGTGGGTTGCGCAGATGGAGGAGGCGGGCAACTACGTGGAGCTGTTCGGCGCACCGTCGGACAACAACGCGCAGACGCGATCGAATGGGTTCTCGACCGTCATCACGCAATACCCCGACCTCGTCGAGGTCGGTGAAGAGGTCGCCAACTGGGACCGCACCGAGGGACGGAACAAGATGCAGGCCCTCATGCAGGCCAACTCCGACATCAACGGCGTGATCTCCGGTAACGACGAGATGGCTCTGGGCGCGATCGCTGCGCTTCAGGAGGCGGGCCAGCTCGACGGCGTGGTCGTCGGCGGCTTCGACGGTTCTCCCGACGCCGTCGCCGCGGTCGAGGCCGGAGAGATGGCCTACACCGTCCTGCAGCCGGTGGCCGTCTTCTCCGAGGAGGCAGTGCGGCTCGCGGATGAGTACATCCGCACCGGTGAGGCTCCCGAGACCGAGAAGCAGTCCTTCGACTGCATCCTCATCACCGCCGACAACGTCGCGAACATGACGGGGCCCTTCACCTACTCCGGCTGAGCCGGATCCGGACCGGTCGCGCGCTCCCGCGCGGCCCGTGGGGGCGGTGCCCGCCGGCATCCGCCCCCACACCACGAACGAAAGACATCATGAGCTACGTCCTCAACACTTCCGAAGGCTTCGCCGACGAATCCGCCGCGGGCTTCGTCTCCGTGCATCGATCACTGGTGCGACGGGTTCCGGGCGGCGTCGCACGCCGCACCCGGACGCCTGCCGGAAACGTCGCCGTCGTCATCGGCGGCGGCTCCGGTCACTACCCCGCCTTCGCGGGCCTCGTCGGCGAGGGTCTTGCTCACGCAGCTGCCATGGGGAATGTCTTCGCCTCGCCGAGCACCCAGCAGATCTGCTCCGTCGCCCGGTCGGTCGCCACGGATGCCGGTGTGCTGCTGTCATACGGCAACTACGCCGGAGACGTGCTGAACTTCGACCTCGCGCAGCAGCGACTGATCGACGAGGGAATCCCCTGCCGCACCGTGAGGGTGACCGATGACGTCTGCAGCGCGCCTTCCAGCGAGGCGCACAAGAGGCGCGGGATCGCCGGCGACCTGGCGGTGTTCCGGGCAGCCGGCTGGGCGTCGGCGCAGGGGTTCGATCTTGACACGGTCGCCGGCATCGCCGCGCGTGCCAATGCGCGCACTCGTTCTCTCGGCGTCGCCTTCTCGGGCTGTACCTTGCCGGGAGCCGACGCTCCGCTCTTCACGGTGCCAGAGGGCCAGATGGCCGTGGGTATGGGCATCCACGGGGAACCGGGACTCGAGGTGCGACCGCTCGGAACGGCAGATGAGATCGCGCGACTCCTCGTCGAGGGTCTGCTCGCCGATGCGCCGGACGATCACGGCACGCGCGTCGCCGTCATCGTCAACGGCCTCGGCTCCGTGAAGGCGGAGGAGCTGTTCGTCGTGTACGGCGCGGTGGAGCGGCTCCTGGACGAGGCGGGGCTCATCGTCATCGAGCCGGAGGTGGGCGAGTACGCCACGAGCTTCGAGATGGCGGGGGTCTCCCTCACCCTGACGTGGCTCGACGAGGAACTCGAAGCGGCATGGCGCTCGCCCGCCTACACGCCCGCGTACCGCAAGGGTGCCGTCGAGACGTCCGGCACCGAAGCCGTCCTCGAGAATGACGCGGCGATCGAGCAGTCGATCGCCGCGGGAACCGCTGAATCCGCCGAGGCGGGTGTACGGGTGGTCGCCGCGATCGCCGCCATCAAGGCGGTCATCGACCGTGAGGCGGACGAGCTGGGGCGTCTGGACGCCGTTGCCGGCGACGGTGACCATGGCATCGGAATGCAGCGCGGAGTGCGCGCGGCCGATGAAGCAGCGCGGGCGGCGTCGGAGAGCAGTGCCGGCGCGGGGGCGGTGCTGATCGCCGCGGGTGACGCGTGGGCCGACAAGGCCGGCGGCACATCCGGTGCCCTCTGGGGGGCGGCTCTCCGAGCGCTGGGGGCCACCATCGGCGATGTGTCCGCCCCGGCCGCCACCACCGTGGCAGCAGGTATCGAGGCTGCCCGCAAGGCGGTACAGGACTACGGGGGAGCCGAAGAGGGAGACAAGACCCTCGTCGATGCGCTGGTGCCGTTCGCGCACGAGCTGGCGGAGCAGACGGCGGAAGGTGCTGATCTGTTGACCGCATGGCGCCGCGCCGCGGGGGCCGCGACGGACGCCGCTCACCGAACGGCCGACCTGATTCCGCGCGTGGGGCGCGCGCGCCCGCACACGGAGAAGAGCCTCGGCACGCCCGACCCCGGCGCGATTTCGCTCGCCCTGGCCGTCACCGCCGTCGCCGACACGCTCGGCGATCACTGAGACCCGTCGAAAGGAATCCCATGACTGAGAAGTGGCGCATCGTCGTCGGCTGTGACGACGCCGGATACGAGTACAAGGAGCAGCTGAAGGCCGACCTCGAGGCGGACCCGCGCGTCGCGTCCGTCGTCGACGTCGGTGTCGATGCCGACGGACACACGGCGTACCCGAAGGTCGCGGTCGCCGCCGCCGAGCGCATCCGTGACGGCGCAGCCGATCGCGCGCTCCTCGTGTGCGGCACCGGCCTCGGTGTGGCCATCGCTGCGAACAAGGTCGACGGCGTCCGTGCCGTCACCGCGCATGACGGCTTCAGCGTCGAGCGGGCCGTGCTCAGCAACAACGCCCAGGTGCTGGCCTTCGGCCAGCGCGTCATCGGCCTCGAGCTTGCTCGACGACTCGCACGCGAGTGGCTCGGCTACGTCTTCGACGAGACATCGCCGTCTGCTGCGAAGGTGGCCGCGATCAACGCCTACGAGCAGACGGGTACCTGTGGATGAGCCCGGCGCCGCAGCCTCCGCGCGACCCGTTCCGCGTGTTCTGGGGGTGAGCCTCAAGTCGTATCTTGGGGTGGAGCAATCGCGGCGGTGGGCGGCCGAGATCGCGCGGATCGCGCGCACGCATGCCGCCGTGCGATCCGGTGCCGTGGAGGTGTTCGTGCTCCCCTCACTCCCGGCGTTCCCGGGCGTGAGAGATGCACTGGTCAGGACGAAGGTGCGCGTCGGTGCACAGGACTTGCACACCGACGACCGTGGGGCGCACACCGGTGCCGTGAGCGGTGCAGATCTGCACGAGATCGGGTGCCGTCTCGTCGAGATCGGGCATGCCGAGCGTCGCACCGTCTTCGGCGAGGGCCCGGATGTCGCGCGCGCGAAGATGCGGGCCGCCGTGCGGAATCAGCTCACGCCGGTTCTGTGCATCGGCGAGCCCGAACGATCCGATCCCGCCGCGGCGGCTTCGCGCTGTCTCGAGCAGGTCCGCTCCATCCTGGCGGGTGTCGGCGAGATGACGGAGCTGCTCGTTGCCTACGAGCCCGAATGGGCGATCGGCCGACCGACACCCGCGCCGCCGGCTTACGTCCGTGAGGTCGCCGCGTTCCTGCGCGCCGGCATCACTCGAACCGGCGGAGGGACGCGACTGATCTACGGCGGAAGCGCCCAGCGAGGAACCCTCACCGAACTCTCCGGAGCGGTCGACGGGCTCTTCCTCGGTCGTTTCGCACACGACCCGGCGTCGTTCGCGGGCATCCTCGATGAGGCGGCCGCGCTATCGTGAGCTTGCAGGAGGAACGATGACCACCCCCGAGGCAGCTGCGGAGCCGAGCTCGCGGCAGGACCGCCAGGCTGCGCGTCAGAAGGCGATCACCGAGGCGGTCATGGCGGCGGGCGTCATACGTATCGAGCAGCTCGCGGAGCAGTTCGGCATCAGCGTCATGACCGTCCACCGAGATCTCGACGAGCTGGCGAGTCTGGGACTACTTCGGAAGAGCCGCGGAGTGGCGACGGCGATGGCCACGCCACTGGTCGAGTCGAGCGCCGTCTATCGCTCCAATCGCCAATCCGAGGAGAAGGAGGCGATCGCTCTCGCGGCGATGGACTTCATCGACCCCGGACAGGCGATCATGCTCGATGACAGCACGACCGTCATGCACATGGTCCCCCACCTGGTCGCGAAGAGGCCGCTGACGGTCATCACGAACACGCTCACCATCATGGAAGAGCTCCGAGGTGCCAACGACATAACGATGCTGGGGCTCGGCGGGCAGTACTACAACTGGTGCAGCGCCTTCATGGGGCGGATGACGACCTCGGCGATCGAGGCGATGCGCGCAGACGTCTTCCTCATGTCCACCGCCGCGGTCTCGGATGACATCGCCTTCCACCAGTCACTTGAGACTGTCGATGTGAAGGGGGCGATGTTCGAGGTCGCCAGTCGCCGCATCCTTCTCGTCGACCACAC
>NZ_DEPK01000174.1:6854-13227 GCF_002358725.1 Microbacterium sp. UBA3394 | reverse complement strand
CACCACGCTATGGGACTCACCCCCACCGGCCACCCGGCCACTCGGCCACCCGACCCATCACCGGCCCTAACTCAGGCTGGGAGCGGGATGCACCCCCGAAATTCGGCTGCATTCAGCCGCAACCCGACCCTCAGCCTGAGTTGAGGCACGGATGTGGCGGAGGAGGGGACCGGACGGCGAAGGGCGAAGGGCGAGGGACGGAAGGCGAGAAGGCGGAAGAGGGCCGCGGTTAGGCTGGCGGGGTGAAGATCCTCGTTCTCGGCTCGGGTGCCCGCGAGCACGCCATCATCCTCGCCCTCCGGTCCGAGCAGGCCGCACACGACATCCTCGCCGCGCCGGGGAACGCGGGCATCGGGCGCGACGCCACTCTCGTCAGCCTCGACCCGAACGATCCGGTCGCGGTCACCGCGTTCGCCAAGGAGAACGCCGTCGACCTCGTCGTCGTCGGCCCCGAGGCGCCACTCGTGGCGGGCGTCACCGACGCCCTGCGAGAGCGCGGCATCCCCGTCTTCGGTCCGGGCGCCGCCGCCGCGCAGCTGGAGGGCTCGAAGGCCTTCGCCAAGCGGGTCATGGATGCCGCCGGCGTGCCGACCGGCCGCGCCGTGCGCGCCGCCACGCCGGCCGAGGTCGAGGCCGCCCTCGACGACCTCGGCTCGCCGTACGTCGTGAAGGCCGACGGCCTCGCCGCGGGCAAGGGCGTCATCGTCACCGGCGACCGCGACGCCGCCCTCGCCCACGCCGCGCAGTATCTCCCAAGCGGGCCGGTGCTCGTCGAAGAGTTCCTGGCCGGCCCCGAGGTGTCGCTGTTCTTCCTGTCCGACGGCGACCACGTCCTCCCCCTCAGCCCCGCACAGGACTTCAAGCGCCTCGCCGACGGCGACGCCGGTCCCAACACCGGCGGCATGGGCGCCTACTCACCACTGCCGTGGCTGACCAACGGCTTCGGCGGCGAAGACGCCTTCGTCGACCTCGTCACCCGCGAGATCGCCGAGCCCGTCATCCGCCAGCTCGACGCGGAGGGCACCCCGTTCATCGGCCTGCTCTACGCCGGCCTCATCCTCACCGAATCGGGTGTGAAGGTGATCGAGTTCAACGCGCGGTTCGGCGACCCCGAGACGCAGGTCGTGCTTCCGCGCCTCGCCGATCCGCTGTCAGAGCTGCTGCTGGCCGCGGCGTCGGGACACCTCGAGGGCCACGACCGCCCGTCGTTCTCGGACACCGCGGCGGTCACCGTCGTGATCGCGAGCGAGGGGTATCCCGCATCCCCGGCGACCGGACGCACACTGTCCGGCCTCGACCGGGCCGAAGCGCTCGACGGGGTGCACCTCGCCCACGCCGCGACAGCGTTGCACGACGGCGAATTCCTCGCCACCGGCGGACGTGTGCTGAGCGTCGTCGGCGTCGGGGCGTCGCTGGCCGACGCGCGCGAGCGCGTCTACCGCGGCGTCGACGCGATCGGCCTGGAGGGCGGCCAGCACCGCCGCGACATCGCCGCACGCGCCGCAGACGCCTGATTCGGGTCGCGCCGCGGCGGCCACGCCGACCACGCTGCCGCCTGCAGCCTCGCTCGCCGGTGCACAATTCAGCCGCCTAAGTCCCAATCCGCGCCCCCGAGGCCGTTCCGCCTCCTGCGGCCTCGCCTGCCCGTTCACAAATCCGCAGATTCCGGCCGTCACGTCCTCGTCCGCCGTGGTTTCACCCGACATGCGCGCACGTTTGAGGAGTTGTGAACCGAGCCCGGGGGCGGAGCGGCAGGTCGCCGCCCGGGGGATGCCGACCGCCAGGTCGCATCGGTTTCCCCGCGGCGGCTCGTGCGTAACTCCGCAGAATCGACTGCCGCGACGGCAGAATGGCGCGATTTCGCCGCTGCGCATGGCACGTTTGAGGAGTTGTGAACCGCGCCCGGGTGGAGCGGCAGGTCGCGGCCCCGGGGTGACCGGGATAATGGGCGGGTGAGCACCGACGCACCCGCCCCCGCCTCGGCCGACCTGCCCGGTTGGCGTCACGTCTACTCGGGCAAGGTCCGCGACCTGTACGTTCCCGCCGACGCTGCAGACGCCGATCGGATGCTCGTGGTCGCGAGCGACCGCGTGTCGGCATTCGACCATGTGCTCTCCCCCGGCATCCCGGGCAAGGGCGAGCTGCTGACGCGCCTCAGCATGTGGTGGTTCGACCGTCTCGCGGGCGCCGACGGCGGCCCGCGGATCCCGAACCACCTCGTCGACGGCGCCGAGCCGCCCGCTGCGGTGGCGGGCCGCGCGATGGTCGTGCGATCTCTCGACATGCTGCCGATCGAGTGCGTCGTGCGGGGGTACCTCACCGGGTCGGGCTATCAGGAGTACGTCGCGTCGGGCACCGTCTGCGGCATCCCGCTGCCGGCGGGGCTCGCGGACGGCGACCGCCTTCCCGAGCCCCTCTACACCCCGGCTTACAAGGCCCCCCTGGGCGAGCACGACGAGAACATCACGTTCGAGCAGTCGGTCGAGCTGGTCGGCGAGGACCGGGCCGCAGAGCTCCGGAATGCGTCTCTGGCGATCTACGCCCGTGCCGCGGCGACCGCCGAGGCGGCGGGGCTGATCCTCGCGGACACGAAGTTCGAGTTCGGCATCGATGCCGAGGGCACCCTGACCCTGGCCGACGAGGTGCTCACGAGCGACTCGTCGCGGTACTGGGATGCGGCTGCGTGGCGAGACGGCTCGACCCCCGCCGAGCGCATGGCGAGCTTCGACAAGCAGATCGTGCGTAACTGGCTCGCCGCGCACTGGGACAAGACCGGCACGCCTCCCGAGCTCCCCGCCGAGATCGTCGAGCGCACCGCCGCCCGCTATCGCGAGCTCCTGGACCGCCTCACCGCCTGACCCCTCCCGGCGGCGGTGTCGTCAGCCGAGCAGAAGGCGCTCGAGGTTCTCGATCGGCTCGTACCAGCCCTGGTCGAGCACCCAGGTCTGCAACAGGCGGTCCCATCCGAGCGCGACGCCGACCCCCACGACGAGCAGGATGCCGCCGACAACACGTCGGAACACGCCGTGCGGGTCGCTCAGCCAGCCGAGCCTCCGCACGATCGCCGTACCGGCGAGCGCCACCCCGAGCAGAGCGAGCGCGAGACCGATCGCGTAGGCGGTGACGTAGACGGTGCCGGCGGCGAAGCTCGCGGGCAGCACCGTCGCCACGATGAGCGCGTAGGTGGGTGAGCAGCTGCTGAACGCCGGACCGAGCGCGGCACCCAGGGCGATGTCGCCCGTGAGCCCGCCGCGACGGTATCCGCGATCGAGCAGGCGACCGCCGCCGGCTTGCAGCCCGGTGGCGACGATGACCCGCTCCCACAGCGCCGGGAAGAGCATCGTGAGGCCGAGCACGGCGACGATGACGCCCGAGACGGCCTGCCAGATCCATGCCGGCACCCCGAGGAGCGCGGAGGTCGCCTTCAACAGCAGGGTGAAGGCGATCACCGAGGCCGCCAGGGATCCGGCGATGACCAGCGGCCGGAACCACTGCCGTTCGGCGACGCCGGCATCGGCCTGGGTGCGCGCCGCGGTGCCGCCGACGATGACGGGCAGCAGCGGCAGCACGCACGGAGCGAGCACCGTGAGCACACCCGCCGCGAACGCCACGAGCGTGAGACCGAGCATCAGTCCAGGCCGAGCCCGGTCAGCGCCGTCTCGAGCGTCGGGTCGTCATAGGGCACGAACGACGCCGTCGCGGCACCGCTGTCGTCCAGCGCGACGACCGTCGTCTGCTGGCGGACGTCGTATCGCTGCCGCAGGTCCTGCTGCGTGTCGTAGTCGACCTTGAGCACGGTCACCCCGTCGGGCACGCCCTGCGCGACGATGTCGTCGTCGAGCGCCCGACACTGCGGACACCATGTGGCATGGAAGAACAGCACGCGCGTGCCCTCGGCCGCGGCGAGCGCGCTCTCGCTGTAGTCCACGTACGCACCGGGCGAGGCCCCGGCAGCCGCGTCGCCGGCATCGTCGGCATCGACCGCGTCGGACCCCCCGGCATCGGCGTCGGACTCATCCGCCTCGCCCGTAGGATCCGCCTCCCCCGTGGGATCCGCCTCGCCGAGACCCACCTCGCCCGTGGGCGTCTCGACCGCGGCGGGCTCTCCACCGCCGGCCACGGACAGAGCGACCGCGCCCCCGACACCGACGACCAGCAGGCCCGCAACGGCGAGGGCGACGACGGTTCCGCGCTTCATGCATCCATCCTCCCCCGCCGGACGCGCCGAAAGCATGACGAAGCGGTGACGGATGCCGCCGCCGACACCCGATATCGTGTCGGCGGCGCGGATTCTCCCGTCGCCCAGCCTCGAGGAGCACGTATGCCTGTCTGGTCCCTGCATGGAAACGGTCGAACCGTCGAGCCCGGCAAGGTGGTGGCGCCCGGAGAGCGGCTGAACTGGCCCGCCACGATCGCGATCGGCATGCAGCACGTGGTCGCCATGTTCGGTGCGACGTTCCTCGTGCCGGTGCTCACCGGATTCCCCGTGCCCACGACGCTGCTGTTCTCGGGCGTGGGCACGATCCTCTTCCTGCTGATCACGCGGAACAAGCTGCCGAGCTACCTGGGTTCGTCGTTCGCGTTCATCGCTCCGGTCACCGCCGCCACCGCCACCGCGGGCATGGGGTCGGCGCTCGCGGGCATCGTCGCCGTCGGCGTGCTGCTGGCGGCCGTGGGCGTGATCGTGCAGGTCGCCGGACTCGGATGGATCGACCGCCTCATGCCGCCGGTCGTCGCCGGTGCGATCGTGGCCCTCATCGGCTTCAACCTCGCCCCGGTGGCGTGGGACAACTTCCAGCAGCAGCCCCTCACGGCGACCATCACGCTCGTCTCCGTGGTGCTGTTCAGCGTTCTCTTCCGCGGTTTCCTCGGCCGCATCTCGATCTTCCTCGGCGTGATCGTCGGCTACGTCGTCGCCCTTCTCTCGGGCGAGGTCGACTTCACGGCGCTGAACGAGGCCGCCTGGGTGGGCCTGCCGCCGTTCCAGATCGCCGACTTCGCCTCGCCCCAGACGTGGGGGGTGATCGCGATGTTCCTGCCGGTGGTGCTGGTGCTGATCGCCGAGAACGTCGGCCACGTGCGGGGGGTCGCGGCGATGACGGATGCATCGGTCAACCGTCATACCGGCCGCGCGCTCCTCGCCGACGGCGCGGCGACCACCGTCGCGGGCCTGTTCGGCGGCTCGGGAACGACCACCTACGGCGAGAACATCGGCGTGATGGCCGCCACACGGGTGTACTCGACGGCGGCGTACTGGGTCGCCGGCGCAACCGCCATCCTGCTCAGCCTGTCGCCGAAGGTGGGCGAGCTGTTCAACTCGATCCCGGCGGGCGTGCTCGGCGGGGTGACCACCGCGCTGTACGGCCTCATCGGCATCATCGGCATCAAGATCTGGGTCGACAATCGCGTGGACTTCTCGCGTCCGGTCAATCAGTACACCGGAGCCGTCGCGCTGGTCGTCGCCATCGCCGGGTTCACGATGCAGTGGGGCGACTTCCAGCTCGGAGCCATCGTGATCGGCTCCGCCGCGGCGCTGCTGATCTACCACCTCGGCAACGCGATCGCCCGCGCCCGCAGGACCGGCGCCGACGACGGCGGCCCTATCCCCGCGGTCGGCCCCCTCGGCGGTGACCCCGAGTAGCCCGGCGCAGCCCGATCAGGCGGAGTCGCGCACGATGAGATCGGCGGGAAGCACCGTCACGTGGGCAGGCTCGAGCCCGGCGAGGCGGTCGAGCAGCATGCTCGCCATCTGCTCGCCCTGCTCGAACGACGGCTGGCGGACCGTCGTCAGCCGTGGGGTCACGGATGTCGCAACCGGGGAATCGTCGAACCCGACGATCGCGACGTCACCGGGAACCGATATGCCCTCGGCGGCCAGCGCGCTGAGCACACCCTGCGCCATGAGGTCGCTCGCGACGAAGATCGCCTCGGGGCAGGGACCCGCCGCGAGCATGCGGCGCATCGCTGCCGCGCCGCCGTCGGTGGTGAAGTCGCCGTCCTCGACGGTTCCCTCGGCGAGGTCGGCGGCGGCGAGGGCATCGCGATACCCCTGGAGGCGGTCGATCGCCGCCGGCATGTCGAGCGGGCCGCTGATCGTGGCGATGGTGCGGTGACCCTTGCCGATCAGGTGCGCGGTCGCCTCGTAGCCGCCGCGGCGGTTGTCGACGTCGACGTAGTAGTCGCGTTCGCGCGTCGTCACGGGACGGCCGCCGTACACGACGGGGACGGCGGCGGCGATGCGGTCCAGGTACGTGTCGCTGGTGTGGTGGGACACGACGATGGCGCCGTCGACCGCACCCGAGCGCATGTAGCTCGTGGTCTTGTCGCCCGGGTCGTCGCTCGCGATCACGAGGTTGAGCACGTAGTCGGACTG
>NZ_DEPK01000174.1:2984-6464 GCF_002358725.1 Microbacterium sp. UBA3394 | reverse complement strand
GTGTCCTCGGGCACGATCAGCGCGATCGCGTGGGTCTGACGACTGGCGAGGGTGCGCGCGGCGCGGTTGGGCACGTAGTTGAGGTCGGCGATCGCGCGGGTGACCGCTTCGACGGCCTCCGGGCTGACGGCGGGGGAACCGTTGACGACGCGTGACACCGTCGACCTCGACACCCCGGCCTCGGCGGCGACCTCCTCGATCGTGACGGCCCCGCGAGCTGCGGACGACGTGGTCACCGCGACTCCTTCCCTACGCCTGCGCGATCGGGCGGTGCGGGATCACAGCGCGCGCGAGGCGATGATGCGAGCGTACTCGCGACCGCTGTCCTTCACGGCCCGCTCCTGCGTGGCGTAGTCCACGCGCACGATGCCGAACCGCTTCTCGTAGCCCCACGCCCACTCGAAGTTGTCGAGCATCGACCAGTAGAAGTACCCGCCGACCTCGACACCGGCCTCGATCGCGTCGAGCACAGCGCCCAAGTGTCCGCGCAGGAACTCGACGCGGTCGGAGTCGTGCACGCGGGTCTCGCCGTCTTCGACGATCGCGACGTCGTCGTAGGCGGCGCCGTTCTCGGTGACGTACAGCGCCGTCCCGGCCGGGCCCGCATAGTCGGCCGACACCCGCTGCAGCAGGCGGGTGAGCCCTTCCGGCTGCACCTCCCACTGCATCGGGGTGCGCGGAAGTCCCCGCTCGTGCCAGAAGATGCCCTCGTGCGAGGGGAACGCCGAGTGCGCGGGACGCGCGGTGGGCGCATCGCCGCCGACGGGTGCGACCTCCGGCTCGTGGCCGCCCACGTACTCGCCGTGGTAGTAGTTCACGCCGAGCGAGTCGACGCGGCTCGCGATCGTCTCGAGGTCGCCCGGCTGCACGGCGGTCTCGAACGCGGCGACGGCGTCGGCATCCACTCGCCGGATGTCCTCGACCACGTCCGCCGGGTACTCCCCGCGGAAGATCGGATCGAGGAACCAGCGGTTGAACTGACCGTCGATGCGACGCGCGGCGTCGGCGTCGGCGGGGTCGGCGGGATCCACGGCGTCGGCGACGGTGAGGTTCAGCGTGATACCGAGGTTCAGCGACGCGTCGCGCTCACGGAGCGCCGAGATCGTCTGTCCGTGCCCGAGCAGCAGATGGTGCGAGGCGAGCAGGCCCTCTTCCACGCTGTAGTGACCGGGGGCGTGGATGCCGGCGGTGTAGCTGAGGAACGACGAGCACCACGGTTCGTTGAGGGTCGTCCACACGCGCACCCGATCGCCCAGGGCGTCGTGCATGTCGAGCGCGTACTCGGTGAAGCGGGCTGCCGTGTCGCGGTTCGCCCACCCGCCCTTCTCCTGCAGCGCCTGCGGCAGATCCCAGTGGTAGAGGGTGAGCCAGGGCAGGATGCCCGCATCCAGCAGCTCGTCGACGAGACGCTTGTAGAAGTCGACACCGGCCGCGTTCACCGCGCCGCCGTCGGGCCGCACGCGAGACCACGACGTCGAGAAGCGATAGGTGTTCAGGCCCATGTCCGACATGAGCGCGACGTCGTCGCGGTAGAGGTGGTAGTGATCGCAGGCGACGTCGCCGTTGTCGCCGTTGATCACGGCGTCGGGCACCCGGCAGAACGCGTCCCAGATCGAGTCGCGACGACCGTCCTCGCGGGCCGCACCTTCGATCTGGAAGGCCGCGGTGGCGGCGCCGAACAGGAAGTCCGACGGGAACGGGCGCGAGGGGGCGGTCATCCGGGGGGAGTCCTCTCGGGAGGTGGTGGCGGTCATGGTGCTCATCCCTTCACGGCTCCTGCCATGATGCCGCTCACCAGCTGCTTGCCGACGAACACGAAGAGGATCAACAGGGGGATGGTCGCCAGCAGCACGCCCGCCAGCACGATGGAGTAGTCGACGAAGTAGTTCGACTGCAGCAGCGACAGCGCCACCGGCAGCGTCGGATTCTGCCGGTCGAGCACGATGAACGGCCAGAAGAAGTTGTTCCAGGCGGTCACGAACGTGAACAGTCCGAGCATCGCGGCGGCCGGGCGCGCGGCGGGCAGGCCGATCGTCCAGAAGGTGCGGAACGATGTCGCACCGTCGACGCGCGCCGCCTCGATGAGCTCGTCGGGAACGGACTGGCGCAGGTACTGCGTCATCCAGAACACCCCGAATGCCGTCACCAGTGCCGGAACGATGATCGCACCGATCTGGCCGGTCCAGCCGAGGTCGGCGAAGAGGATGTACAGCGGCACGACCCCGAGCTGCATCGGCACGGCCATGGTGGCGATGACGAAGACGAGCAGCCAGTTGGCGCCGCGGAACCGCAGCTTCGCGAAGGCCCAGCCGGCGAGGGTCGAGAAGAACACGACGGACAGGGCGATGAGCGCCGAGCTGTAGATGGAGTTCCACAGCGCGAGCCAGAAGTTCACGGCCGGGTCGTTGACGACGGCGAGGGCGTTGTCGATGAAGTTGCCGCCGGGAAGCCACGACATGTCGGGGTCGCGGATGGTGGAGGCGTCGCCGGATCCGATGAGGAACGACCAGTAGAAGGGGAACAGCGATCCGCCGAGCACGATCGCGAGCGCGCCGTAGACGAACCAGCCCGGTCGCGATCCGCGGATCGCGCGGCGGCGGCGCGGACGCCGCTTCTCCTCGGTGGGGATGTCACCGTCGGCGATGGTGACGGGAGGAGTGGTGGTGGTGCTCATCGCTCGTCCTCTCGGGTCGGGCCGGTCGCGGATGCGGCACGCGCACGCGCGTCGCTCTGCACGGCGAGCCGGGCGGCGCGGGCGGCGGCGCGGCGTTCGGATCGGGTCTGGGTGGTGCGGGTTCCTTCGGTGCGCACCAGCCCCTGGGTGACGAACAGATTGATGACGCCGATGAGCAGGATGATGATGAAGAGGATCCACGCGAGGGCGGCGGCGCGACCGAAGTTCCATTCGCCCCAGCCGATGTTGTAGAGCCAGAGGGTGATCGTCAGCCACTGCGAGTTCGGTCCGCCGGTGCCGTACTGGTCGTACATGCGCGGCTCGTCGAAGATCTGCAGACCGCCGATGGTGGAGGTGATGATCACGAAGATCAGCGTCGGGCGCAGGCTCGGCACCGTGATCGAGAAGAACTGGCGCACCTTGCCCGCGCCGTCGACCGTCGCGGCCTCGTAGTAGTCGCGCGGGATGGCCTGCATCGCGGCCAGCAGGATGAGGGTGTTGTAGCCGGTCCAGCGGAAGTTCACCATCGTCGCGATCGCGATGTGGCTGGCGAACGCATCCGAGTGCCACTGGACGGCGGGGATGCCGAGGTTCTGCAGCGTCGTGTTGACGAGGCCGTACTGGTCGCCGAACAGGTTGCTGAAGATGAGGGCGACGGCCACCGGCGCCATGACATAGGGGACGAGGACCCCCATGCGCCAGAAGGTCTTGGCGCGGATGTTCTGGTCGAGCATCGCGGCGATGAAGATCGCGGCGATCAGCTGCGGGATGGATGACAGCAGGAAGATGCTGAAGGTGTTGCGCAG
>NZ_DEPK01000174.1:0-2583 GCF_002358725.1 Microbacterium sp. UBA3394 | reverse complement strand
AGGTCCCAGTCCATGAACGAGATGACCGCGGTGTAGGCGATCGGGAACAGCCCGACGATCGCGAACAGGATGAAGAACGGCGAGATGTAGAGGTAGGGCGAGAACTTCAGGTCCCACTTGCTCAACCGATGCCCGAAGGCGATCCGCTTGACGGGGCGCTCCGGCTCGGGGGTCTCGCTCCGCCGGCTCGGGGCCTTCGGCGGGGTGGTTGTCGCGGTCACGACGGTCCTCGTTTCATGCGTGCGATACGGCGGGGGCGCTCGTCACTTCGGGGGCGGATGCGCGCTCGCACCCGCCCCCGAAGGGTGTCAGCCGATGAGCTCGACTTCGGAGACCCACTGGTCCCACGAGGTCTGGGCGTCCTGCGTCCCGTCTTCGACACGGGTCAGCGCCTGCTGCATCGCGTCGTTGATCTGGAAGTAGTACTCGCCCTTGAACGGCGACACGGTGACGGCGTTGGCCCGGTCACTCAGGATCGACCCGACCGGTGCGTCGTTGAAGTACGCGTTGGTCGCCTCCAGCAGCGTCGGGTCGGTGAGCGCCTCGTTCTGGCTCGGGAAGGTTCCAGCGGCTTCGAAGGCCTTGATCTGCTGCTCGGGAGCGGTCAGCCAGTCGGCCAGTTCCTGCGCGGCCTCGACGTTGGCGCCGTTGCCGGGCACGGTCAGGTAAGACCCGCCCCAGTTGCCGCCGCCGTTCGGGAACACGTTCGCGATGTCCCAGCCGGTGGTGTCGGCTGCGTTGCCCTCGATGACGCCGAGCATCCAGCCCGGGCAAAGCATGGTGGCGAAGGCGCCGTTCGACAGGCCGGCGAACCAGTCGTCGGACCACTGACCGAGGTGGGCGGACTGGTTCGCGCTCGCCTCGAGCACCTGGTCGTAGATGTCGGCGACCTCGGGGTTCTCGGTCGCGGTGATCTCACCCGTCTCGGGATCTTCGTACGCAGCGGGCAGCTGGTTGACCATGCCCTGGTAGGTGCCGCCGGCGGAGTCGAAGAAGGCGTTCCCCGTGGCCTCCACGTACTGCTCGCCCATCTCGAAGTAGGTGGACCAGTCGCCCTCGAGCATCGCGGCGACCTCGTCGCGATCGGTGGGCAGGCCCGCCTCGGCGAACAGGTCGGAGCGGTAGCAGACGCCCTCGGGCCCGATGTCGGTGCCGTATCCGATGAGGTTGCCCTCGGCGTCGGTGGCGGCCTCGACCTTCCAGTCCAGCCAGCGGTCGGACAGGTCGGCGGGAACCGGGGCGAGCAGGTCGGCGTATTCCATCACCTCGGGCAGCCAGTCGACCTCGATGGCCTCGATGTCGGCGAGGCCGGTCTTGCCGAGCTTCTGGAAGTAGTTGGCGCGGGCGTCGTTCGAGGTGGCCGCGCGGTTGTGCACGATCGTGACGTTCGGGTGCTCGTCCATGTACTCCTGCAGGAGCTCATCGGTGTAGCCGAAGTCGTTGAAGGTGGCGATCGTCAGCTCGACCTCTTCATCGCCCGAGCCGCTGCTCGACGAGTCCGACGAGCCGGCGCAGCCGGCGAGGACGAGGGCTGTGGCGGATGCCGCGGCTGCCGCGGCAGCGGCGCGGCGCAAGGCGCGTGATTTCACGGGTCACTCCTTTGTGGTGTGGGTCCTGGTGGATGCCGGTGCGCGCTGCATGCAGGTCATGAGAGCGCTCTCACCGAACGAGGAGAGACGCTACGGGAGCGCTCTCACGATGTCAAGGGAGCGCTCCCACGCAATGATCACGGTTTGGTCACGTGCTCGTCGAATGCGGCGCCGCACCACATTCATGAGAGGGAATATGGCGTCAGCGGCGGCGCGATCGCGGGTGGAGGAGTCGCGGGATGGGCTCGTCTCGCAGCCGCAGAGGAGCGACCAGACGCGCGAGCGCGAGTGCCGCGAACCCGGCGATGAGCTTGTCGGCGAGCGATGCGAGGAAGTTGACGGAGAAGACGGCGAGCCACATGCCTTGCGCGGTACGCAGTGCGGTGATGTAGGCGTCGGTGACGTGGCCCGATCCGTCTCCGTCGTACAGCAGTCCGTTCAATGGAGCGGCGATGAGGGTGCACACGAGTGCCACGACGAGGTTGAGCACGACGAAGCGAGGGATCGTGTGGGCGAATCGGCGGATGCCGTATCCCCACAGCACCGCACCGGCGGCGTTGACGAGCCCGAAAAGCATGGTCTCGGGAGAGGTGATGAGGGCGGCGAGGAGGTTCGTGGACACCCCGACCGCCAGGCCGTACCACGGCCCGAGGGCGAAGGCCGCCGTCGCCGTGCCGATCATGTCGAGGTAGACGGGCAGACGCAGCTCCCCGGCCACCGCGGTGCCGAACAGGTTCAACCCCACCGACCCCACGAGGATGGCGATGATCAGGCTCGCCCGGAGCGTGGCCAGGGTGGGCCCGTCGGCGTCCGCGGGCGCCGTCGTCGGTGCCGCGCCGGTGCCGGGCGTCGGGCTGGTGCTGGGGATGGCGCCGGTGCTGGCCGTCGGGCTCGGAACGGCGCCGGTGCTGGGCGCCGCGCCCGTGTCGGCGGCCGTCGTCAGCGACGTCGTGTCGGTGGCATCCGAGTTCGGGCCCTCTGCGCCCACGACCGC
>NZ_DEPK01000109.1:0-7188 GCF_002358725.1 Microbacterium sp. UBA3394 | reverse complement strand
GTCGACGACGTCGCCGGGTCGGCCCTGACCCCCCTGGTCGAGGTCGCCGGATCGTTCGACGTCGATTCGCTGCGCCCTCAGGACGGCCGCATCGACCTCACGCCGTTCACGGCGATCCAGGATGCCGCCGCCGCCGGCACCGCGGAGCTCGTCGACGCCGCCGACACCGTCTCCGCGATCGACCGCGACCCCCTCGTGACGCCGGTGCGCACCGCGGTGCGGGAACTGTCCGACCTGCTGGCAGAGACCCGCGATGGCGCGGGCGCCGTGGCTCGCGCCACCGCACTGCTGCCGGCCATGCTCGGCGCCGACGGACCGCGCACCTACCTGCTGCTGTTCCAGAACAACGCCGAGTGGCGCTCCCTCGGGGGGATCACCGGCGCGGTGGCGGCCATCGGCACCGACGACGGCGCCCTGTCGCTCCAGGCCCAGGCCTCCTCCAGCGACTTCCCGCGCTACGACGATGCCGTGCTCCCCCTCGACGAGGAGGTGCTCGGCATCTACGGCACCCGGCCCGGCCGGTACATCCAGAACGTCACGCAGGTTCCCGACTTCGCGCTGTCGGGTGCATTGGCGCAGGAGATGTGGGAACGCGAGACCGGCGAGACGGTCGACGGGGTCATCGCCGTCGACCCCGTCGCGCTGTCGTACCTGCTCGAGGCGACCGGTCCGGTGACTCTCCCCACCGGCGACGAGCTCACCGCCGACAACGCCGTGGACCTGCTGCTGAACGAGGTCTACTTCCGATACGAGGTCCCCGCGGAGCAGGACGCCTTCTTCGCCGCCGCCGCCGCAGCCGTGTTCGAAGCCGTCGCCGGCGGAGGCGCAGATCCCGCGGCCCTCCTCTCCGCCCTCACCCGTGCCGGCGACGAGCACCGACTGCTCCTGTGGAGCGACCACGAGGAGGACCAGGAGCTCCTGTCCGACACCACGCTCGCCGGCGGGCTGCCCGTGACCGACGACGACACGGCCCGGTTCGGCGTGTTCCTCAACGACGGCACGGGCTCGAAGATGGACTACTACGTCACCGCCGACACCACCGTCGGCTGGGACACGTGCATGGTCGACGACGCCGGAGACGCGCAGGGCGAGGCGACCCTCGGGGTGACCATCACCAACACCGCCCCCGGCGCCGACAGCCTGCCCCGCTACATCACCGGCGGCGGCGGATTCGGCGTGCCCGCCGGCACCGCACGGACCGTCGGCTACCTCTACCTGCCGGAGGGCTGGGACCTCGTCGACGCCGAGATCGACGGCGACGTCGGATTCGGCGGCGGAACCCACGATGGCAGGCGCGTGCTCA
The DNA here is from genome assembly GCF_002358725.1 of Microbacterium sp. UBA3394. Classification (NCBI taxonomy): domain Bacteria; kingdom Bacillati; phylum Actinomycetota; class Actinomycetes; order Micrococcales; family Microbacteriaceae; genus Microbacterium; species Microbacterium sp. UBA3394. The sequence goes on along the minus strand of NZ_DEPK01000109.1, from coordinate 5,885 downwards.
CGTTCGAACTCGACCTGGAATCCGGCGAGCAGGCGAGCGTGTTCGTCACCGCGCGACCGGGTGAACCCGGTGCACCGACGGTCGAGGCGGTGTCAACCCCCCGCATCGGCGAGGGCACCCGAGTTGTCGCCACGTGCCCGCCCGCCTAGACTTCCCGCCAAGGGGAGGACACGTCCCCGTCGCCACGCGCTTCACTCGCCGCCACGAGGGACCCCCCATGACTCGCCGGACCACCCGCCTCCTCATCGCCGCTGCCATCGCGATCGCCGCGGTCGCTGCACCGAGCGCGGCGAGCGCCTCGACGATCTACCCGCCGGCCGGTTCCTGCACGACCAGCCCCGCCACGATGACCGCCGGCAGCACCGTGACCTTCGCGTGCTCGGGCGGAACCTTCTCGGCGGAGGAGCCCGTCACCGTCACCGTGACGGGCGAGAACGGCGCCGACAGCACCTTCGGCATGATCCGCATGGCCATCAGCACCGCCAGCGCCGGGTTCACGTCCACCTCGGAGGGCGCGCTGGAAGCCATCCGCATCACCCTTCCCGCCAACGCGAGCGGAACCTACAACATCGCCGCCGTCTCGCCGACCTCCGCCGGCGGCACCGCGGCCGCGAGCATCACCACGGCAGAGGGCCTTCCCACCACCGGACTCGACCAGTCGTCGCTGGCGATCGTGTGGATCGGCGGCGGAGCGCTGCTGGCAGCCGGCGCCGTGCTGGCGATCGTCGCCGGCGTGCGCCGCTCCCGCGACCGCAACTCCTGATCCCCCACAGGCCGCTTCAGGACTCCGCGGCGAAGGTGCGCGCCGCCGACGCGGAAGCGCCGCCGACGGTGGGATGAGCCGTGACGAGGATCGGGAGGTGGTCCGACCGCCCCTGCGGCAGCGTGCGCACCTTGTCGACGCGGAAGCCGATCGAGGTGGCGAAGTCGTAGTGCCCGCGGAAGAACCGGTACCGCGTGTAGGTCCGCGCGTCGCTGAGACTCAGCTCGTAGCCCTGCTCGCGCACCTTCTGCCCGAGGTTCTCCTTGAAGACGGGGTAGTTGTAGTCACCGACCATGAGAGCGGGCAGGCCCTCCCCGAGCGAGGTCAGCTCGGTCAGCGCGGTGCGGATCTGATGGCGCCTGAGGGAGTTCAGCGCGGTCAACGGTGCGGCGTGGAACGACGCCACGATGAATTCGTGCCCGTCGTCGATGTCGTGGAGGCGCACGCCGAGCAGGCGCTCCTCGGCGGGCTTGAGCACCATGTCGTGGAGGGACTTCTTCAGGGCGAGCGAGCGCACGTCGACCGCGCGGTAGGAGTTCTCCCGGTAGTACACCGCGAGCCCCAGCCGGTTCCGCTGCGTCGCGTCGGCCAGCCTCAGGCCGCCGATCGTCGGGGGGATCTCGCGGGTGTCGTACTCCTGCAGGCACAGCACGTCGGCGCCGTGGTGCTCGACGAGGTGGGCCAGCTCGCCGGCCGCCCGGTGCTTGCGCAGGTTGTAGGAGATGACCTTCATGGTGCCGCCAGCCTATTCCCGCTCCCCGGCCGACCGGCGCTCATCCGGTGATCCCATAGCCGACCCGTAGGTGCCGCGCGTTCGGGTGACACCGGCTCGGGATAGCATCGACTCGTGACTGTACGTCCGGCACCCGTGCGGCGACGGTTCGGGATGCCGCGGTGGCTGCTGTTCACGCTGCTGGGCCTCGCCGCCGTCGTCACCCTGGCGATCCTCGCCGGGATCGGTTCGCTCATCACGTGGGGAGTGCAGACCCTGTCCGCCAGACCGCCCGCCGTCGGGACCACCGTCGTCGCCCCGGATGAGTCCAAGGCCGCCCGTGCGCTCGACGACCTCACCGCGGGCTCCGCGGAATACGAGGCGACCGCCTACCTCGCCGAGCAGCCCACCACCTACTGGCTCACGCCGGAGGAGGATCCGATCGGCACCGCGACCGCGCGCGTGTCGAACCTCGCGTCCGAGGCCCGCGACACGGGTACGGCGCTCTCCGTCGCGGTCTACGGCCTGCCCGGACGCGACTGCGGCAGCTACTCCGCGGGCGGACTGGTCGAGGAGGACTACGCCACCTGGATCGACGAGATCGCGCGCGGCCTGGATGCGGCACCCGACGTGCAGAAGATCGTCATCCTCGAGCCGGACAGCCTGGCACTGGCACCCGAGTGCGGCAACGTCGAGGAACGCGTCCGTCAGCTGCGCAACGCCATCGATCGACTGACCGGCACGAACACCTGGATCTACGTCGACGGCGGACACTCCAACTGGCTCCCCGCCGCCGACATGGCGGCCCTCATCGAGGCCCTGGACCGCAGCGACGCCATCCGCGGGTTCGCCACCAACGTCTCCAACTACAACCACTCCACCGAGGAGTTCGCCTACGCGCACGAGCTGTCCGACCTTCTCGGCGGCTCCCACGCGATCATCGACACATCGCGCTCCGGCGCGGGCTCCAACGGCGACTGGTGCAATCCCTCCGGCCGGCTGGTGGGTGAGCCGGGCGGAACCCTCGGCGACGAGGTGGTCGACACCAACCTCTGGGTGAAGCCCCCCGGCGAGAGCGACGGCACGTGCAACGGCGGTCCCGCCGCGGGCGTGTGGTGGCCCGAAGCGGCGGTCGAGCTCACCCGCGAGGTTCGCTGAGCCACCCGCGGCGCGCGGCGCCTCGCGCGCACTGTGTAGCATGACCGGAAGGCAGAATCTTGCACTGTCGCCTCACCTGGTCCGCACCCTTCCCCGAGCCGGAGCTTCGCCGATGACCGACCCATCGCTCGACCTCAAGACCGCCGTCATCGTCGAGGACGACCCGGACATCCGCCATCTCCTCCGCGAGGTGCTCGAGGCGGCGGGGTTCTCGACGGTGTCCGTCGGCAACGGGATCGACGGCGTCCGCGCGGTCATGTCGTATCGGCCGCTGATCACCACCCTCGACGTGAACATGCCGGGGATCGACGGGTTCGAAGCCGCGCGCCGCATCCGCTCGCAGAGCGACACCTACATCATCATGCTCACCGGGCTCGAGGATGAGGCCGACGTCGTGCTCGGGCTCGGCTCGGGCGCCGACGAGTACATCATCAAGCCCTTCCGTCCGCGCGAATTCCGTGCGCGCATCGACGCCATGCTGCGTCGCCCCCGGCAGGGCGCCCCCGCCCCGGCGGCGCCCCGGCAGGACTCGGTCGGTCCGTCGTTCCCCGGCGGCCGCAACACGTCGCGCGGCGCACAGCCTCCCGGATACGACGGCGACTCCGGCTGGGGTGGCGCCCCCGCGGTCGGCGAGGGGACCGACGGTTCGCACCGGAACGGCTACGACGCGCCGCGGCCCGAGATCGCACAGACCCCGGGCGACCCCGCGACCTACCGCCTGCCGCCCGGCGCCGACGCCCCGCCGCAGTGGAACGCGGCGGAGCCCGAGCGCCCCGCCCCCGGCACCGACATCGAACGCGCCACGCACGGCGGCGCGGTCGAACTCGCGGGCCCCTCGGTGATGACCCACCGCGACCTGCAGGTCAATCCCGACAGCCGCGTCGTGGTCGTCGGCGGCGATCAGCTGGAGCTCACGCGCACCGAGTTCGACCTGCTCGCCACGCTCATGGAGTCCAAGCGCCGCGTGCGGAGCAAGGCCGACCTGACCCTGGTGCTGCGCGGCGAGTCCTACGTGACGTCGTATTTCGTCGGCGAGGCCGACAAGCGCGCCATCGAGGCCCACATGACGAACCTCCGCCGCAAGCTCGGCGACAACCCGAACAATCCGCGCTACATCGAGACGGTGCGCGGCGTCGGCTACCGCATGACCAGCGAACTGACCGCCTCGAACTGACGCCGACGCGAAGAACGGCCCCGCACGAGCGGGGCCGTTCTTCGCGTCATCCGTCACACCCTGTCGCCCTCACACCTTGTAGCCCTGGTGGCGGCGGATGAGCTTGAAGAACATCAGCAGCGTCTGGATGACGGTCACGACACCCACGATCGGCCACCCGATCCACAGGATCGTCGACTGCACCACCGGGTCGAGCATCGACCAGATCACCGCGAGGGCGACGAACACGGCCACGAGCAGGATGAGCGGGATCCAGTGGGTGCTGCCGCCACCCTTCTCCGCCTTGGCCTGCATCGCCCAGTTGTCGACCTTCTTGCGCGACAGGAAGCGGGTCCACGATCGCAGGAAGTGGCTCAGCCGGATCCACATGAAGATCTCGGCGGGGAAGACGAGCCCGGCGAACATCACGTCCCGCGAATTGCGGTTCTCCATCGTGTAGGCGATGCGCAGGTTCAGCAGCACGGCCATGAGCACCGGGATCAGCCACCATGCCGAGAAGACGAACGCGTTGATCGACAGCGACGCCGCCAGCAGGGTGATGAACGCGACGCGCACGAAGAGGTTCGTGAGCATGCCGAAGTTCTCGAACCAGCGCAGGCGCAGGTTCGGGTGGAACGGCTGGCCCTTCGTGTCGCCGCGCTGGCCGGGCCACATGAGCTCGATGGCACCGTAGGTCCACTTCACCTGCTGGGCGTCGTAGCCGCGCAGCGTGGTCATGCCACCGACGTCGGCCCGCGAGAACGGGCTGATCTTGGTGAGGTACCCGGCGCTCTTGATCTGCAGGGACAGCAGCGAGTCCTCCACTTCGCTGTCCTTGACCCACGGCGTCGACTGGTGGTTCTGACGCATCACCTCGCGAAGGGCGTTGGTGGAGAAGATCGAGAACTGTCCGCCCAGCACGGCCATGTTGCGCCCGCGCAGCAGGTTCTGCAGGTTGAACGCCGCGAACTGGGTGCGCTGACCGGCGATGAGGAACTTGCCGATGAGGCCCTTGATGGGCCGGTCGTCGATCGAGTAGATCGCGGAGATGCCGCCGATGCGCGAGTCCGACACCGCCTCGGTCTCCAGGTACTCCACCGCGCGCGAATCGGCGGTGGTGTCGCCGTCCACCCCGAGCAGGTAGTCGTAGCCCTCCACGAGCGAGTAGCCGTAGTTGAGGGCGCCGACCTTCTTGTCGGGGTTCTTGCCGATGTCGTGCACGAAGACCTCGGTGAACTGCTCGCCCATCTCGGTCTCGAGTTCGTGGGCGCCGGCGAACTCTGACGCGATGCGCACCGTGGCATCGGAGGTGTTGTTGACGACGACGTGGATGACATCGGGCACCCGCGTCTGAGCGAGGAGGGACTGGATGACGTCGGCGATCGACTCTTCCTCGTTGTACGCCGGAATGATGCATCCGATGGTCGACCGGTGGCCGGTGGTGTTCTCCAGCACCGCCGAGAAGTCGTCGGCGAAGCCGGGCTCGGACTCCGTACGGGGCTCGCGCGGCAGGATGGAATCGGGCGCGTGGACGGCGTGCGGTGTCATCTGCCGGGGGCTGTTGACGTCCGTCATGGTGATCTCCCTCACGCCGGTCACTCTTCGGTCGTTGCGTCGGAGGATATCGCGATCGGCAGGTACTGGTACACGGTCTGCTGAGAGAACGACGTGTCGTCGTCGGCGACGCCCTCCACGGCGATCGTCATCGCGAATTCCAGCGTGATGCCGTACGTGTCCGCGGGCAGCTGGTTGATGGTCGTCTCGGGCACCAGCAGACCGCCCTGGTAGCTGTTCAGCAGCAGACCGCGGTCCGAGCGCAGGGTGTCCGTCGGCACGAGCGTGCGCGGGTCGGAGCTGAACTGGAACGGGTTCTGCACCTGGCCCGACGTCTGCGCCGTCTGCGAGGTGATCGAGATCGACGAGATGTACACGCGTCGCTTCTGCGTGAGCACGGCCTTCTCGTCCACGTAGTTGTCGTAGACGTTGACGGCGAAGCCGAACGTCTTCGGGGTCGTGGAATCCCACTCGTTCGTCCGTTTCGGATTCGCAGCCCACACCTCCAGACGCAGCTCGAGCTGATCGGCGACGTCGGTCGAGAG
>NZ_DEPK01000054.1:9629-10514 GCF_002358725.1 Microbacterium sp. UBA3394 | reverse complement strand
CGCGACGTACAGCCATCGCGGTGCGTCGATCCAGAAGACGCGGAACAGGATCCCGAGGATCGCCCCTCCCCACACGAGGGACAGCAGCAGCACGGACTTCGAGGTCGGGAGCGCGAGCACCGCGATCGGCGTATAGGTGCCGGCGATCAGAAGCAGGATGTTGGCGTGATCGATGCGCTTGAGCGTGGCGCGCATCTTCGGCTTCCACGAGAAGCGGTGGTACAGCGCCGAGTTGCCGAACAGCAGCAGCGACGTGGCCATGAACACCGCCGAGGACCATTTCGCCGGTGCTCCCTGCGCGAGCACGATGAGAACGATGCCGGCGGCGATCGCGACGGGGAAGGTGCCGGCGTGGATCCACCCGCGCCAGCTGGGCTTCACCTCGGTCTGGGCGCTGAGGGCCGTCGCCTCGAGGAGGGGGAGCTCGGGCATCTTCGCGCCCTCGTCGGACACGATCGTGCGCTCTCGGCGGGCCATGATCCGAGCGTACGCGTCGGAGTATGCCGCCGGGCGCACGCGTCATCGGACCGTCATGGCTTCGGCGCCGGCGGTAGGTTGGGGAGGTGACGCAGATGAAGCAGGGCAGGGGACCGCTCTATCGCCTGTACATCGGCCGGCTGCGCCGCAGCCTCACGCCGGAGACGGTGCCGCATCACGTCGCGATGATGATCGACGGCAACCGGCGGTGGGCGCGGCAGCTCGGATTCGACTCCGCCGCCCACGGGCACCGCGCCGGAGCGGCGAAGATGCGCGAGTTCCTGCGCTGGTGCGACGACATCGGCGTGAAGGTCGTCTCCCTGTACCTGCTCTCCAACGACAATCTGCGCAAGCGCGATTCCCAGGAGCTGTCCGATCTGGTGGAGATCATCGCGGAGCTGGCCGAAG
>NZ_DEPK01000054.1:0-9234 GCF_002358725.1 Microbacterium sp. UBA3394 | reverse complement strand
CGTGTGCTCGCGGACGCGCAGGCGCGCACCGTGGAGCATCGAGGTCTCCACGTGAACCTCGCCGTGGGGTACGGCGGGCGCGGCGAGATCGTCGACGCGGTTCGCAGCCTCATCTCCGCCCACCACCGCAGCGGCGGTTCGTTGGAGGATCTCGCGGAGAGCCTCACTCCGGAGCAGATCGGGGAGCACCTCTACACGGGCGGACAGCCCGATCCGGATCTGGTCATCCGCACGTCCGGCGAGCAGCGTCTCAGCGACTTCCTGCTGTGGCAGTCCGCGCACAGCGAGTTCTACTTCGTCGAAGCGCTCGGGCCGGACCTGCGCGAGGTGGACTTCCTGCGCGCGATGCGCGACTACGCCGAGCGCGATCGGCGCTACGGCAGCTGAACGGATGCGGCGTCACATCGTCGCATCCAGGAATTCACTCGGGCGTAACGCGCGGACAGCGTGTCGGGATGGCATGTCGCCGTCCGCGGTCGTAGCTTCAGAGCATCGGGCAAGGCGCCCGGTCGAGTCGGCCTCGAAGGATCGCGACTCGTGACCCACGGTCGACTCGAGATCCCGGGTACCGGACCCGGAGCGGGGAGTGGGTTGTGACCGCACGAGCACCACACATGCAGCGCCGACAGGACGAGGGCACCGCGGGTCTGGGGGAGGCGATCCCCGACGACCAGGACCAGGCGCTTCGCACCTACGTGCTGGACACCTCGGTTCTGCTGAGCGATCCACGGGCCATCTCGCGGTTCGCCGAGCACAATGTCGTCATCCCGGTGGTGGTGATCTCCGAACTGGAGGGGAAGCGCCACGATCCCGAGATCGGCTACTTCGCCCGGCAGGCGCTGCGCCTCCTCGACGACCTGCGCACCGCTCACGGTCGGCTGGATTTCCCGATCCCGATCGGTGAGGGAGGCACGCTGCGTGTCGAGCTCAACAACACCGACGCCGCGGTGCTCCCGTCCGGGATGCGGCTGGGCGACAACGACTCCCGCATCCTCGCGGTGGCGATGCACCTGTCACAGGACGGCACCGAAGTGGTGGTCGTCTCCAAAGACATGCCCATGCGGGTGAAGGCCGCCTCGCTCGGCATCAGCTCGGAGGAATACCTCGCCGAGCAGGCCGTCGACTCCGGGTGGACCGGCATCGCCTCGATCGACGTCTCCGGTGATGACATCAGCGACCTCTACGAGAGCGAAGTGGCCGTCAGCGACGACGTCGTGGGCCTCCCGGTGAACACGGGCTTGATCATCCACTCCGAACGCGGCTCCGCACTCGGGAGGGTGACCGGAGACGGCTCCTACCGGCTGGTGCGGGGTGACCGGGACATGTTCGGCCTGCACGGTCGATCGGCCGAGCAGCGCATCGCGATCGACCTGCTGATGGATCCCGACGTGGGGATCGTCTCGCTCGGTGGCCGCGCCGGCACGGGCAAGTCCGCCCTCGCGCTGTGCGCGGGCCTGGAGTCCGTCCTGGAACGTCAGCAGCAGAAGAAGATCATCGTCTTCCGGCCGCTCTACGCCGTCGGCGGGCAGGAGCTGGGCTACCTGCCGGGCGATCAGGGCGAGAAGATGAACCCGTGGGGTCAGGCCGTCTTCGACACCCTCGGTTCCATCGTCTCCTCGAACGTCTTCGACGAGGTGGTCGAGCGCGGGCTCCTGGAGGTGCTGCCGCTGACCCACATCCGCGGTCGCTCGCTGCACGATGCGTTCGTGATCGTCGACGAAGCCCAGTCTCTGGAGCGCAATGTGCTGCTGACGGTGCTCAGCCGGATCGGGCAGAACTCCCGCGTCGTGCTCACCCACGACGTCGGGCAGCGTGACAACCTGCGCGTCGGGCGCCACGACGGCGTCGCGTCGGTGATCGAGACGCTGAAGGGTCACGACCTCTTCGGACACGTCACGCTCACGCGTTCGGAGCGCTCGGCCATCGCCGCGCTCGTGACGGAGCTGCTGGAAGCGGGGGAGTTGTCCTGACGGACATGAGAGGACTCTCATCGGCCTTTCCTCCGGCTCTCATCTGAGAGCGGGAGCATGGAAGATGCCACGGTCCCCCCGCCTGGCACCTCAGCCCCCGGCGCCCCGCGACGCCGGGGGCTCTTCCGTGCGGCGGCTACTCCCAGCGGTAGCCCGCGCCGCGCACGGTGGCGATGTGGTGGGCGCCGAGCTTGCCGCGGAGGTAGCGCACGTAGACGTCGACGACGTTGGAGCCCGGGTCGAAATCGAGTCCCCAGACCCGGCTGAGGAGCTGCTCGCGGCTCAGCACGTGACCGGGACTGCGCAGGAATTGCTCGGCGAGCGCGAACTCCCGCGCCGACAGTTCGACCTCTCGGCCGCCCACAGTCGCTCGGCGACCGAGGATGTCGAGGGTCACGTCGCCGTGAGAGACCGACGTGCCGGCGGGTGCGGCGTGTTCGCGCAGCCGGGAACGGATGCGTGCGAGGAGCTCGTCGAAGGTGAACGGCTTCGGGACGTAATCGTTCGCGCCGGCGTCGAGTCCGTCGACGGTGTCGCGCGTGCTCGAGCGCGCCGTGAGCATGATGACCGGAACCGCCGAGCCGTGACCGCGGAGGCGGCGAAGCACCTCGAACCCGTCCATGGACGGCAGGCCGACGTCCAGCAGCACGAGCGCCACATCGTCGTCGAGCGCCCGGGCGAGCCCCTCGGCACCGTCTTCGACGACGGCCGTCGCGTAGCCGGCGGATTCCAGGCCGCGCCCCACGAACGAGGCGATGCGCGGTTCGTCTTCGATGATGAGGATCAGGGTCACGACGAGGCCTCTCTCTGGAGCACGTCTCCGGCGCGCACGGGGGCAGGCAGCTCGGAGGTCGGGGACGGCAGGTGGATCGTGAAGGTCGCGCCGCCGCCGGATGTGTCGGTCACGACGCATCGACCCCCGTGGCCCTTCGCGATCGCATCGACGATCGCCAGGCCCAGGCCCGAGCCTCCCACGGCGCGGGATCCGTGGGCGCGATCGAAGCGCCGGAAGATGCGGTGACGCTGCGCGCGGGGGATCCCCGGCCCGTGATCGCGGACCCACAGGCGCGCGCCCGACGGCTCGAGGGTGCTTCCGATCTCGATCGGGGTGCCTTCGGGGGTGTACTTGGCGGCGTTGTCGGCGAGTTGGAGCCATGCCTGCAGGAGTCGGTCCTTGTCGCCGACGACCTTCCCCCGCGCCGTGTGCTCGATCTGCCAGTGGTGGCCGGGGATGACGGCGACGAGTTCGCCGACGCGTGCGGTGAGGACCGCGAGGCTGACGGGTTTCATCTCGAGCTCGTCGCCTTCGACGGTCGCGAGGAGATCGATGTCGCTGACCAGGCGGGTCATGCGGTCGAGCTCGGCGATGCCGATGTCGCGCGTCGCGACGACGTCGTCCCGGTCGTCCGGGTTCATGACCTCCAGGTGCCCGCGCACGATCGTGATCGGCGTCTTCAGCTCGTGCCGCACATCGTCCAGGAGCTGACGCTGCACATCGACCGAGCCTTCGAGGCGATCGAGCATCTCGTTGACGGTGCGCGTCATGTCCGAGATGTCGTCGTTGCCCTGCGGACTCAGGCGGGGTGACAGGTCAGCCAGAGTGATGACGCCGGCGGCATCCCGCAGGTGCCGGATGGGGGAGAGCAGCCGTCCGGCCACGAACCAGGCGACGAAGCCGATCGCGACGACCACGGCGAGCGCGACGACGCCGAAGGTGATCATCGAGGCGATCACGGGTTGCAGCTCGGCGTCGAGGTTGACGGCACGCACGTAGATTCCCGACGAGGAATCCTCGTCGAGCTCGACGGGGATCGCGATGTATCGCAGCGTGCCGCGCTCCGTGGACACGGTGCCCAGGACGGTGCGGTCGGATTCGTCGACAGCAGCCACGACGGCGTCGACGAGTTCGCTGTCGTCGGCGATGTCGAACCCCGACAGCGTCGTGGGGCGATACTGCACCTCGCCGTCGACGATCGCGGCGGAGCCTTCGTTCCGCGCCGGCACGAGGCGGGCGACCGCGGTCTGCAGGTATTCCTCGACCGAGGCGAAGTCCTCCAGCACGAGGTCGTCCTCGCCGCCGTCGGATGCCGGAGCCCCGGCGCTCTCGTCGGTGGTGACGGCCACCGTGCGCAGCTGCTCGACCTGCGTGCGCAAGCGCTCGTCGACGGCGGTCAGCGTGCGTTCTCGCTGCGCGAGGAACGTGACGCTGCCGACGACGATCAGCCCCACCGCGGCGACGGCGACGATCGCGCCGAGGATGCGCGCTCTCGCCGACAGGGGGCGTGGCAGGGACGACATCCCTCGATTATCGCGCCGAGGGGTGCCGGCGGTCACGATCAGCCCGGATGCGTCATCGAGAGCAGGTCGAGCTTCTCGTCGAGCTGCTCCAGCGTGATCTCGCCGCGGTCGACGTAGCCCAGCGAGATGACGGCCTCCCGCACGGTGATCCCTTCGGCGACGGAGTGCTTGGCGATCTTCGCCGCCGCTTCGTAGCCGATGATCTTGTTCAGGGGTGTGACGATCGACGGCGACATGCCCGCGAAGGCGGCGGCCCGCTCGATGTTGGCCTCGAGGCCGTCGATGGTCTTGTCCGCGAGCACGCGGCTGACGTTGGCCAGGAGCGAGATCGACTCGAGGAGGGCCGTCCCCATGACCGGGATGGCGACGTTGAGCTCGAACGAGCCGGTGCCGCCTGCCCACGCGATGGTGGCGTCGTTTCCGATCACCCGTGCGCAGACCATCAGCGTCGCCTCGGGGATCACGGGGTTGACCTTGCCGGGCATGATCGACGATCCCGGCTGCAGGTCGGGGATGTGCAGTTCCCCGAGACCGGTGTTCGGTCCGGATCCCATCCACCGCAGATCGTTGTTGATCTTGGTCAGCGACACGGCCACGGTGCGAAGCGCACCCGATGCCTCGACGAGGGCGTCGCGCGCGCCCTGCGCTTCGAAGTGATCCTTGGCCTCGGTGATCGGCAGTTCGGTGTCGGCCACGATGAGCTCGAGGACCTTCTGCGGAAAGCCCAGCGGGGTGTTGATGCCGGTGCCGGTCGCGGTGCCGCCCAGCGGCACCTCCGCCACGCGGGGGATGACCGCCTGCACCCGCTCGATGCCGAGGCGGATCTGGCGCGCATAGCCGCCGAACTCCTGACCGAGGGTGACCGGCGTCGCATCCATCAGGTGCGTCCGACCCGACTTCACGACGTCCTTCCACTGCTCGGCCTTGGCCTCGAGGGCCACCGCGAGGTGGTCGAGTCCCGGGATGAGGTCGTCGATGATCTCCTGGGTCGCGGCGATGTGCACCGAGGTGGGGAACACGTCGTTGGAGGACTGCGAGGCGTTGACGTGGTCGTTCGGGTGAACGGAGGAGCCGAGCGCGCGCGTCGCGAGCGTGGCGAGCACCTCGTTCATGTTCATGTTCGAGCTGGTGCCGCTGCCGGTCTGGTACACGTCGATCGGGAACTGGTCGGCGTGCGACCCCGCGATGACCTCGTCGGCGGCACCCGCGATCGCATCGGCGATCGCACCGTCGAGCGTGCCGAGCTCCTTGTTGGCCAGCGCCGCGGCCTTCTTGATGCGCGCCAGGGCGACGATCTGCGCCGGGTCGAGCGGGTCGCCCGAGATCGGAAAGTTCTCCACGGCGCGCTGCGTCTGTGCGGCGTAGAGCGCGTTCTTGGGCACGCGCACCTCGCCCATGGTGTCGTGCTCGATGCGGTACTCGGTGTCGGTCACGTCGTCGTTCCTCCCGTTTCTCAGAGTCGTTCAGGCGTCGGCGTCGACGACGCCCACGGTGATGTCGGGCACGGCGGTGCCCTCGGACAAGCGGTAGTTCGCCCCGACGATCGCCAGGCGCCCGGCGGCGACGGCGTCGCTGATCAGCTCGCTCGAGTGCAGCAGCTCGCCGACCGTGTCGCGGAGATGTTCGCGACCGACCTCTTCGGGGTTGAGCGGCTCGCCAGGATGCTGCTGCTGGAGACGACGCGCCGCGGGAACGATCGGCGCGACCTGGCGCCAGATGCGCGGCGGCAGGGGTGCCGCGTCGGCGGCGGTGCTGTCCATGGCCGCCCTGACGGCGCCGCACGCGTCGTGGCCGAGCACGACGATCAGCGGCACCTCGAGCACCGCCACGGCGTATTCCAGGCTCCCCACGACCGAGTCCGAGATCACCTGGCCGGCGTTTCGCACGACGAAGAGATCGCCGAGGCCCTGGTCGAAGATGATCTCCGCGGACAGACGGGAGTCCGAGCATCCGAACAGCGCCGCGACCGGCTTCTGTGCCGCGGCGAGCTCGTGACGACGCTCGACATCCTGGCGCGGATGCTGCGGCTCGCCCGCGACGAACCGGCCGTTGCCGGTCGCCATGTCGGTCCAGGCCTGGGCGGGGGTGGGTGCGCTCACGATGCCTCCTGCAGCTCGCGGATCTGGTCGGCGACGCTCTCGGCGGCCTGCGTGAGGCTGTCCTCGTCGGTGTCGCCGTAGATGAGGACGGTGTCGGCACCGGCGGCCACCGCCAGCGCCTGGGTGATGTTGCCCTCCTCGCCGGAGGTGCCGACGTCGTAGCGATCCCAGGTGATGCCGTCGATGGTGACGGTGTCTTCGATCTCGGCGCCGCGGAGGACGCGGGAGGCCCAGGCGGCGTCCGCGTCGAATCCCTGCTCGATGCGGACGTAACCCTGCGCCGATTCCGGAACGTAGACGATGGTCCACGCGCGAACGGTGTCGTCGCTCTCGACGACGGCGCTGTTCACGCGCCAGGTTTCGGGCAGCTCCGGCACGATCAGGTCGTCGTCTCCGCCCGATTCGATGGTGGCGGCGGTCTCGGCCACGTCGATCTCGGTCGCGGGCAGCTGTCCACGCGGCACGGCGAGGATGATCACGGCCACGATGCCGAGCGTGACGAGCAGGGCGACGACGAGGTTGCGGACGGTCTTGCTCGACCGGTAGGCGGCGGAAGACGCCGCCTTGCGCGCGGCGGTCTCGTCAGGGGTCTCCGGGCGCCCGAGCTCGGCGACGACGCGGGGCTGCTTGGCCATCACGCGGTGGCGCCGGAGGGGGCGTCGGCGTCTTCCGAACGGGAGCGGGCCTCGTCGAGGCGACGCTTGGCCCCCAGCAGCCACTGCTCGCACCGGTCGGCGAGGGCTTCCCCGCGCTCCCACAGCTGCAGCGACTCCTCCAGAGTCGGAGCGCCCTGCTCGAGTTGGGCGACGACCCGCACGAGTTCGTCGCGCGCGTCTTCGAAGGAGAGCCCCTCGACATCCGTGCCGGGTGCGCTCGTCTCGGTCATGGTTCCATCCTAGGTGTCGTCCGTTCGTCACTCGTCGCGGCATCGGCGGGGTGCCCGCCCGTGATCTCGCCGTCGGATCGTGCCGCGAAGGCTCCTCGGCCGACGGTCACGACCACCGGACTGCCCGCCGGTGCCTGGGCCGCGTCGCGGACGATCTCACCGCTGTCGAGATGGGCGATCGCGTACCCGCGGGCGAGCGTGGACGCCGGGGAGAGGGCCCGGAGCGAGGCGCGCAGCTCCGCGGCGCGGCGGTGCTGCGCATCCAGGAGTCGTTCGACGATCTCGCGACCGCGCGCCACCTCCACCCAGAGGTGGTGCGACCGGGACTCGAGCATCGTCTGCGGTGTGCGGAGCACGGGGCGCGAACGCAGATGTTCGAGTTGGCTGATGTCGTGCGAGACCCGCTGGGTGAGTCGGCCGGTCAGACGCGCGCGCAGGTGGGTCACGAGAGCCCGCTGCTCCGCGACGTCCGGCACGACGCGCTTGGCCGCATCCGTCGGTGTGGATGCGCGAAGGTCGGCGACGTCGTCCAGAAGCGGGCGATCGTTCTCGTGGCCGATCGCGCTCACGATCGGCGTCGCCGCCGCTGCGACGGCACGCAGCAGGCGCTCGTCGCTGAATCCGAGGAGCGTCTGCGGATCTCCGCCGCCGCGGGCGATGATGATCACGTCGACGTCGGGGTCCGCGTCGAGAGTGCGCAGGGCGGCGATCGTCTCGGGCACGCACCGGTCGCCCTGCACGGCGGCATGGCGGGTGCGGAACCTCACCTGAGGCCAGCGCAGCTCCGCGTTGCGGTGCACATCCTTCTCCGCGTCGGATCGTTCGCCCGTGATGAGCCCGATGACGTGCGGAAGGAAGGGGAGCGACTTCTTCCGCTCCGGGTCGAACAGTCCCTCGGCGCGAAGCTGGGCTCGGAGCTTCTCGATCCTCTCGAGCTGCTCGCCGAGACCCACCTGGCGCAGGGAGGACACGGTGAAGCTGAAGTCGCCCGACCGGGGGAAGTAGTCCGCCTTGACGCAGGCGACCACGTGATCGCCCACGGAGAAATCGCCCCGCATCCGCTGCCGGGTCGAGGACCACAGCCGCACCGATACGGTCGAGTCGGTCGCGAGGTCTTTGATGCGCCCGAAGACGTTGCCGCCGCGCACGTTCCAGCTGGTGATCTCGCCCTCGACCCAGACCGACCCCCACCGCTCGATGAACCCACGGATGGTGTCGTTGAGGCGACCGACCGAGGTAGGCGTGGTGGGAGAAGAATCCCGCGGCGCGACCGAGTCGGGCGGGGGCGCCTGTCCCGGCATCGGTTCGGCCGCGAAGGAGGTCATCGGGTCCTTTCTGGGTGCTGAGCACCTGTTCAGGCCGCGACCGTAGACTTGAGGGGTGACCACGACCGCGCCCGCAGTGTCTGTCAGCCTGCCGGCTCCCCGTGTGCCGGGACGGCGAGACCGGCTCCAGGATATCCCCGTCGTCGGACACAAACGTGTGCTGCTGGCCGCTCCCCGTGGATACTGCGCGGGTGTGGATCGTGCGGTCGTGGCTGTCGAGAAGGCCCTCGACCGGTACGGCGCCCCCGTCTACGTGCGCAAGCAGATCGTGCACAACCGGCACGTCGTGAGCGAGCTGGAGCGGCGGGGTGCGGTCTTCGTCGACGAGGTCGACGAGGTTCCCGAAGGCGCACACGTGGTCTTCAGTGCCCACGGTGTCTCCCCAGCCGTCGTCTCGTCCGCCGAAGCCCGCGGGCTCCAGGCCATCGACGCCACGTGTCCGCTGGTGACCAAGGTTCACCGCGAGGCGGTGCGGTTCGCTCGTGACGACTACGAGATCCTCTTGATCGGCCACGACGGCCATGAAGAGGTCGAGGGCACGGCCGGTGAGGCGCCCGACCACGTCACGGTGGTGAATTCGCCGGATGCCGCCACGACGGTCGAGGTCAAGGACCCGACGAAGGTCGTGTGGTTGTCGCAGACGACGTTGTCGGTCG
>NZ_DEPK01000071.1:6975-20697 GCF_002358725.1 Microbacterium sp. UBA3394 | reverse complement strand
CGCCTGCCGCACGAGGAAACCGGCGAACGACGCCACGCCGACGGCGGCGCTGCCCCAGATGGCGGGGGATCCCCACCCCAGGCTCGGCTGCTCGATGAGCGCGAAGACCATGCCGCCGAGACCCAGCGTGCACAGCACGGCGCCCCACACGTCGACGGTGCGACCCGGCGCGCGCACATCGGGGCGTCTGAGCACCGCGAGCAGCCACAGGGTGACGCCGATCGGCACCACGTTGATGAGGAACACCAGTCGCCACGAGAGCAGGTCGACGCTCAGCCCGCCGATGACGGGGCCGACCACCATCGCGCCGGTCGTGGCTGCCGTCCAGATCCCGATGGCGCGCGCCTGCGCGGCATCGCGGAAGGTCGCCGTGATGAGGGCCAGTGAACTGGGCACGAGGAGGGCTCCGGCGACCCCCTGAAGGGCGCGCGCGACGATCAGGAACTCGGGCGTGGGGGCCGCGGCGATCGCGATCGAGGTGATGCCGAAGAGCACGAGTCCCCAGCGCAGCACGCGGATGCGGCCGTAGACGTCGCTGAGGGATCCCGCCACGAGGATCAGGGCGCCCAGAGTGATCAGGTAGGCGTCGACCACCCACTGCTGCGTGGCGAGGCCACCGCCGAGGTCATCGCGGATCGCCGGGAGGGCGACGGTCACCACCGTGCCGTCGAGGAAGGACACGAACGACGCGAGGATCGCGATCGTCAGGACGAGCCGCTGGTCCCGCGGCATCCGTTCCGGCATGTTCTCAGGGTACGTCCGCCGCGCCGCCGCGGGGCCGGCCTCGTGGGTCGGTAGAGTCGGTGCCCGTGCCGCCCCTCTGCGGTGCAGCGCCCCTCAGGAGGTACCGTGACTCGTCAGCACCGGACACCCCGTCTGCTCGCCGCGGGGGCCGCCGCGGCTGTGGCATTCGCTCTCGCCGCATGCCAGCCCGAGCCGGTGCCGTCCGGCAGCACGGAGCCCGACGGTGCGACGGCCGAACCGACTTCAACCGTCGAGAGCACTCCGACCCCGACGCCCACCGAGACCGACGCCTTCGTCCTTCCGAGCTCGTGCGAGGAGATCTACTCCGCGGACATGCGCGCGACCCTCGAGGCAGACAACCCCCCGCTGAACGACCCCGGTGTGACGATGTATTCCAGCGAGAACGCCGTCGTGCTCGAACTGATCGACTCGGGTGCCCCGACTCTGCGCTGCACGTGGGGCACTCCGTCCGGCTACGGCCTGGCCACGAACATCACCCTCATCGACGACGCGCAGGGCGAGGAGATCGCCGCTGAGCTCAGCGCGGCCGGGTTCAGCTCCGAGGACGTCGCCGTCGGCAGCATCCATCGCATCGAGCAGCGGGGGATCACGCTCGACGACGAGCCGTACACGCTGGGTGAGACCCACGTCATCGGCGACGGCGCGATCGTGACGACCCGGTGGATCAACTTCGCTCCCGAGGGCTACAGCGAAGACATCATCGCCACCCTCTGGGGAGCAGATTCTGCGGATTCGGCCGGGTAGCCGCTAGAATGCTGTGCGGGGATCCCGACCGCCCTGTCGCTGCTCGCTGAAGCGGGTGCTCGCGACCGACGGTGCCGGCATCTCCGCCCCGTGTTCGTGACGGCGTCGTGGCGCCGCCCACGGGAATCACGTTCTCTCGCCGGATCACCGGATCGACCGGTATCCGATCCCTAGGCTCAGGAGGAGCATGCCGACCTCGGCACCCGCCGCACAGACTTCCGCCGCGCGTCGTCGCAAGTCGTCGTCTTCCCGACGCGACGATGAGGCGCCGCTGATCCCGATCCTCGCCCGCAAGGTGCGCGAGGTCGAAGCCAAGGCCCAGCGCGGAAAGCTCGGCCCCACCAACCGTGTCAAGTTCCAGGTGATCGCCTTTCTCGTCCGCGAGGAGCGCGCGCGGGTGAAGGCCGACACTGCCGTCGCCGACTCCGCGCGGGCGGAGCTGCTCAAGCGCCTCGACGGCGTCGCGACGATCCTCGCGAAGACCGCCGCGCGCGACACGTCGCTCATCCAGCTGCTCGAGGTCGACCAGGCCACGTCGCCGGTCGCCAAGCGCATGCGACGGGACTGGCTGCTGGAATCGGGCGCCGAGCTTCCGCCGGACGAGCTCATCATCACCGACGTCGCTCCCGTCGCCCCGACGGTGGTGCCGCCCGCGCTCGCCGACCGGCAGGTCGTGCCGGCCGGGATCGAGTCGCGCCAGATGGCGAATCCGTTCCTCGCACCCGACCTCACCATGCGCGCGCCCGTGCCGAACCCGCGTCGTCGGCTCGACGGCTGGGAGCTCATGGGACCGCTGTACAAGGCGTTCGAGACCGGTGCCGGCGGAGCGAGCGCATCCATGGAACTGCCTCCCGTGCCGGAGTTCGACCGCGTCTCGCCGCGGGGCCTCGAGGTGATGCCGCACCAGTCGCGTTTCCTCGAGGCGGTGCGCGACGGACACCGCAGCTTCCTGCTGGCCGACGAACCGGGTCTCGGCAAGACCGCCGAGTCGGTGCTGGCGGCGTCCGTGGCCGCCACCTATCCGCTGCTGGCGGTCGTTCCCAACGTCGTGAAGATGAACTGGGCCCGAGAGGTCAAGCGCTGGACGCCCCACCGCCGCGCGACCGTGATCCAGGGTGACGGCGAAGACATCGATGCGTTCGCCGACGTCTTCATCGTCAACTACGAGATCCTCGACCGCCATCTGTCATGGCTCGGCTCGATCGGCCTGAAGGGCATGGTCGTCGACGAGGCGCACTTCATCAAGAATCTCACCTCGCAGCGCTCGCGCAACGTGCTCGCGCTCGCCGGGCGCATCCGCGAGCAGGTGCGCGACCCGCTCATGATGGCCCTCACCGGAACGCCGCTCATCAACGACGTCGAGGACTTCGATGCCATCTGGCGGTTCCTCGGCTGGACCAACGGCGAGAAGCCGGGCCCCGATCTGATGGCGAAGCTCGACGCGACCGGATTCACCCCTGCCGACAAGGCGTTCTACCCCGAGGCGCGCGACGCGGTGATCTCGATGGGCATCGTCCGCCGCAAGAAGAAGGACGTCGCGGCGGACCTCCCCGACAAGCTCGTCGCCGATCTGCCGGTGGAGCTCGACGACGAGTTCGGTCGCTCCATCCGCGAGGCCGAGCGCGAGCTCGGCGCGCGCCTGGCCGATCGCTACCGCCGTATCGTCGATGCCCGTGAGAACGCCCGCTCCGGGGCGGCCCTGGCTCCGGGCGAGGTCGACGACGACATCGTGCGGCTGGTCGCGCAGAACGAGCTCGACGAGTCGAAGGCGGCGGGTTCGGGGAGCGAGAACGTCTTCACGATGGTCCGTCGCATCGGACAGGCCAAGGCTCAGCTGGCGGCGGACTACGCGCTGCAGCTGCAGCGCTCGGTGGGCAAGGTGGTCTTCTTCGCCAAGCACATCGACGTGATGGATGCCGCCGAGGCGCACTTCGCCGCATCCGGCCTGCGAAGCGTGTCGCTCCGGGGCGACCAGACCTCCACGGCGCGCCAGGAGGCCATCGACGCGTTCAACAACGACCCCGACGTCGGTGTCGCGGTCTGTTCGCTGACCGCCGCGGGCGTCGGCGTGAACATGCAGGCCGCGTCGAACGTCGTGCTGGCCGAGCTGTCGTGGACCGCCGCCGAGCAGACGCAGGCGATCGACCGCGTGCACCGCATCGGACAGGACGAGCCGGTGACCGCGTGGCGCATCATCGCCGCCCACACGATCGACACGAAGATCGCCGAACTGATCGATTCAAAGGAGGGATTGGCGCAGCGTGCCCTGGACGGACAGGCCGTCGATCCCGGTTCGAGCGACTCCGTGCAGCTGTCGGCCCTGATGCACCTGCTGCGGCAGGCGCTCGGCGCCGCCTGAGTCCTCCGCATCCGACCGACCGTGTGGCAGCGGGAGTCCGCGGCCACTAATGTCGGGTGAGGCAGCGTCGCCCAGCATCATCCCGACGATTGAGGACCACAGCATGAAGATCGGAATCCTGACCAGCGGCGGCGACTGCCCGGGCCTGAACGCCGTCATCCGCGGCGTCGTGCTGAAGGGCACCACCACCTACGATCTCGAGTTCGTCGGCATCCGCGACGGCTGGCGGGGCGTCGTGGACGCAGACTTCTTCCCGCTCACGCGTCACGAGGTCAAGGGTCTGTCCAAGGTCGGGGGCACGATCCTCGGCACCAGTCGCACCAACCCCTACGAGGGTCCGCGCGGCGGCGCCGAGAACATCGCCAAGACGATGTACGGTCACCGCCTCGACGGCATCATCGCCATCGGCGGCGAGGGAACCCTCGCCGCCGCGGACAGGCTGTCCAAGGACGGCATCAACGTGCTCGGCGTGCCGAAGACGATCGACAACGATCTGCGCGCCACCGACTACTCCTTCGGCTTCGACACCGCGGTGAACATCGCCACGGACGCGATGGACCGCCTGCGCACCACCGGCGATTCGCACCAGCGGTGCATGGTCGCCGAGGTCATGGGTCGTCATGTCGGATGGATCGCCCTGCACGCCGGGATGGCCGCCGGGGCCCATGTCATCTGCATCCCCGAGGTGCCGATGTCGATCGACGAGATCTGCGAGCAGGTCACGAGCGCCCACGCCCGCGGCCGAGCCCCGCTCGTGGTCGTGTCGGAGGGGTTCAAGCTCAAGGACATGGACGAGGCCTACAGCGACAAGGGTCTCGACGCCTTCAACCGGCCGCGCCTCGGCGGCATCAGCGAGCTCCTCGCGCCCGAGATCGAGCGGATCACCGGTGTCGAGACGCGCGCGACGGTGCTCGGCCACATCCAGCGCGGCGGATCGCCTTCGGGCTTCGACCGTGTGCTCGCGACGCGTCTCGGCCTGCACGCCGCCGACGCCGTCATGGACGAGGCATGGGGTCAGATGGTCGCGATGCGCGGCACGGAGATCGTCCGGGTTCCCTTCGCCGACGCGCTCGGTGAGCTGAACACCGTTCCCCTCTCCCGCTACGAGGAAGCCGCCGCCCTCTTCGGCTGACCCCTTCCCGCACCCGACATCGGCGCACGACCCCTTCCCGCGCCCGAAGCATGTCGGCCGGTGCCGCCGGCGTGTGCCGCCGGCGTGTGCGCCGGCACATGCCCGCTCGCCCACCCCAAGCATGTCCCCATTTCTGTTCTTCTCAGGCCTGAGAGCGACACTTTCTGGGACATGACCGCCCCTGCACAGGTGGCGGTGCCCCTTCGACTCTCCACAGGGGGATGCTGACGCCGCCGAGTCTCCCGAGCGGCGAGCGAGCCTCGGATCATGAAGCGGCCCTCCGAGCTCCCTGCCGCGCTTGCCACGGCGTTCAGCGTGGCGAGCGCATCCGAGATCGGACTCGGTGACGGTCGGCTGCGAGGTCGCGACCTCGGGCGCCCGTTTCACGGCGTTCGCACTCGGCACCCCGTGCTGCCCGATACACAGGTGCGCGAGCTCTGCCGCGCCTACGCGCCGCGAATGGCTGAGCACCAGTTCTTCAGCCACGAGACCGCGCTCGCGCTCTATGGACACTCGATGCCGGGATGGCCGTACCGGCCCGGCATCCACGTCTCGACCCACCGTCCCCGTCGCGAACCCCGGACCAGCGGCGTCGTCGGGCACCGACTTCAGACCCGTGAGCCTGCGGTCCGCACGACGCCGGACGGCCTGCGCGTCGAGGACCCTGCGCGCGCGTGGCGTCAGTGCGGGTCGCTGTGGTTCCTCGACGATCTGATCGCGGCGGCCGACTCGCTCGCGTTCGATACAGCGGAGGGGGCGTCGCTGATGCAGCTCCGGGACGAGATCGAGATCATGGGCGACGTCCGAAACGGACTGCTGCGGCGTGCGCTCGCGGAGGCGCGCGACGGCGTCCGATCGCCGCGAGAGACACGGTTGAGGCTCCTGCTCGTGCGAGCCGGACTGCCGGAACCCGAGATCAATTGGAACCTGCGTGATCACCGCGGCATCTTCGTCGCTGAGCTGGACCTCGCCTATCCACAGTGGAAGGTCACGCCCGAGTACGACGGGCGCGTGCATGCCGAGGATGCCGCGCAGTTCGCGCGCGACGCCGATCGGTGGGAGGCGATTCGCCGCGCGGGCTGGCGTCATGTCCGCTGCCTCGATCATCACGTGCGGGGTCGAGGAGTCCCCGCCGTGCGGCTCGTCGTCGCGGCCCTCATGGACGCCGGCTGGACACCACCTCGAACCATGTCCCGATATCTGCTGCCCTGAGACCGTTTAGGCGCAGAAAGTGGGACACGCATCGTCTCGCCGCCGAGGCGTGTCCCACTTTCGGTTCTCATAGCGGCTCATAAGGACGGAAATTGGGACATGCCGGGGTGGGGGATGCGCGGCGGCTGGGGGTGTGGGACATGCCGGGGTGGGATGCGGGTGGAATCAGGCGGGATCGGCGACGCCGAGGGTGTCGAAGATCCAGGCGAGCTCGTAGGCGCGCTCCTGCCACGAGTTGTAACGGCCGCTGACACCGCCGTGGCCGGCGACCATCTCGCACTTCAGCAGCGCGTCGGCTCCGACGTCTCGCAATCGCGCAACCCACTTCGCCGGCTCGACATAGAGCACGCGGGTGTCGTTGAGCGAGGTGACGGCGAGGATGCGCGGATACCTCACGCCCTCGCGCACGTTCTCATAGGGGCTGTACGACTTCATGTAGGCGTACACCTCGGCATCGTGCAGCGGGTCGCCCCACTCGTCCCATTCGATCACCGTCAGCGGCAGCGTCGGATCGAGGATCGTCGTCAGCGCGTCGACGAAGGGGACCGCGGCCAGGATGCCGGCGAACAGCTCGGGAGCGAGGTTGGTCACGGCGCCCATCAGAAGCCCGCCGGCCGATCCGCCCTCGGCGACCATGCGCTCGGGCGTGGTGTATCCGTTGTCGACGAGGTGACGCGCGCACGCGACGAAGTCGGTGAACGTGTTGCGCTTGGCCAGAAGCTTTCCGTCCTCGTACCACTGCCGGCCCATCTCACCCCCGCCGCGCACGTGCGCCACCGCGAACACCACACCGCGGTCGAGTTCGCTCAGCCGCGCGATCGAGAACCCCGGTTCGATCGAGTGCTCGTATGAGCCGTAACCGTAGAGGTGAACGGGGCGAGGGGTCGCGCCGGCCTCGCCGAACGAACGCTTCCAGACGAGTGAGATCGGGATGCGCGTGCCGTCGTCGGCGTCGGCCCACACCCGCGCCTGCGCGTAGTCGCCGGGCTCGTACCCGCCGAGCACGGGCTGGCGCTTGCGCAGGAGGAGCGATCCGGTGGCGACGTCGTAGTCGTAGACGGTGCCCGGCGTCACGAACGAGCCGTAGCCGATCCGCAGCACGGGCGGCGCCCATTCGGCGTTCCCGCTCGTGCCGGCCGAGTAGAGCGGCTCGTCGAACGCGATCTCCGAAACGGACCCGGAGGCGTAGTCGAGCATTCCGAGCCGCGCGAGGCCTTCGCGACGGTAGCCGATGACCGCCCAGTCGCGGAACGTCGACAGTCCGAGCAGTCGCGTGCCCGGCGCATGCGGCAGCACGATCTCCCGCACTCCGGTCGGGTCGTCGGCGGCCACGCGCACGAGCTCGAAGTCGAGCGCATCACGGTTGTGGAGGATGTACAGCACGTCGCGACCGTCGACGACGGCGTGCGAGACGTCGTATTCGACGCCCTCGGTGCGGGGCCACACCACCTGCGGCTCGGCGCCGAGGTCGTCGGCGGGAACGAGCCACTGCTCGGAGGTGACGGAGGACCCGGCCTCGATCACGAGGAAGCGCTCGCTGCGGGTGAATCCCGCCCCCACCCAGTAGCGCTCGTCGGGTTCGTGGTGGAGTCTGCGGTCGGCCGAGACCAGCGTGCCGATCTCGTGGAGCCAGACGGTGTCGGGCCGCCAGGCGTCGTCGACCGTGGTGTAGACGATGAACCGGCCGTCGGGGGAGAACTCCGCGCCGGCGAACGTCTCGGGGATCACGTCCGGCAGGTGACGGCCGGTGGCGAGCTCGCGCACGCGGATGGTGTACCGCTCGTCGCCGGCGACATCGACGCCGTAGAGCAGGAGGGACCCGTCCGCGGAGACCTCGAAGCTGCCGAGGGAGAAGAACTCGTGGCCCTCGGCCTCGACGTTGCCGTCGAGCAGAACCTCCTCACCGGGCACGGGCTCGTCGGGGTGGAGTTCCGGCGGGGTCCAGTCGTCGGGAGAAGTGAGCGGTGCGCGGCACTGGATGCCGTATTGCTGGCCTTCGCGGGTGCGGCCGTAGTACCACCAGTCGCCCCGGCGGATCGGTACAGAGAGGTCGGTCTCCAGCGTGCGCGCCTTGATCTCCTCGAAGATGCGTGCGCGCTGGGCCTCCAGATGGGCCGTGCGCGCATCCGCGTAGGCGTTCTCGCGCTCAAGGTGCGCGATCACCTCGGTGTCGTCCTTGTCGCGCAGCCACTCGTAGCGGTCCTCGACGTCGTCGCCGTGATGGCTGCGGATGACGGGACGGGCGGCGGCGCGGGGGAGGGGCGGCTCGAGGGTGTCGGTCACCCCTCCACGGTAGCCCGTCGGTGCCCTGGCCTAGGCTTGGGCGCATGGTCGCCGCATCCGTGACGTTCGGTCAGCACGCCCCCGCCCAGCGCACGATCCTGCACCTCAGCGACACCCACTTCCTCGCGGGGAACGCACCGCTGGTGGGGGTCTACGACACCGCGGCGAACCTCGAGGCCACGCTTCGCCGGGTCGAGCGCCTGGGCACCCAGCCCGACGCGCTGGTGTTCACCGGCGACCTCACCGATCTCGGCGAGCCCGACGCGTACCGAGCCCTGCGAGCTGCGGTGGAGCCGATCGCCGAGGCACTCGAGGCACCGCTCATCTGGGTCGCGGGAAACCACGACGAGCGGGGTCCGATGCGGCAGCATCTGCTCGACCTCGACCCCACCGAAGAGCCCATCACGTCGGTCACCGACCTCGGCGGCCTGCGGATCATCGCCCTGGATTCGAGTGTCCCCGGTTGGCACCACGGTGAGCTGGATGCCGGGCAGCTCGCGTGGTTGGCCGAGATCCTCGCCGAGCCCGCCCCGCTGGGCACCCTGCTCGCTCTTCACCACCCGCCGCTGCCGTGCCACCTGCCGGTCTTCGACATCCTGGAGCTGCGCGACCAGCCGGCGCTCGCCGCCGTCATCGCCGGCACGGATGTGCGGGGAATCCTCGCCGGGCACCTCCACTACTCCACGTCGGGAACGTTCGCCGGCGTGCCGGTGAGCGTCGCCGCGGCGACCTGCTACACCATGGACATCTCTCGTCCCGCGGTCGAGGTCAACGGGATGGATGCCGGTCAGTCCTTCCATCTCACGCACGTGTACGCCGACACCGTCACCCACTCCGTCGTCCCGGTCGTCGAAGCCCCGTCCGGCGACTTCTTCTCGCAGCAGTGGGTCGACCGCATGGCCGCGCTCAGCCCGCACGACCGCCTGGAGGCGTTCTCCCGGAAGCGCTGACCGTCCGCGGCGTACAGCGGCCATGGTCGGTCCCGCCGCGATGTCCATCCGGGTCGCTACGGGGGCCGAGTAGGCTCGGCATCGTTCCACCTTGCCGTGCCGACCCACGAGGATGACCCATGGCCCAGGACGCGACGACGCGCACCCGTATCGAGACCGATTCGCTGGGATCCCTCGAGATCCCGATCGATGCCTACTGGGGGATCCACACCGCCCGGGCGATGGAGAACTTCCCGATCTCGAAGCGTCCCATCTCGGTCTACAAGGATCTGGTGATCGCGCTCGCGATGGTCAAGCAGGCGTCAGCGCGGGCGAACCGTGAGATCGGCGTGCTGAACGCCGAGCGCGCCGACCTGATCGATCGTGCCGCCCAGCGGGTCATCGACGGCGACTTCCACGACCAGTTCGTGGTCGGCGTCGTGCAGGGCGGCGCGGGCACGTCGACGAACATGAACGCCAACGAGGTCATCACCAACATCGCCCTCGAGATGGCGGGACGAGAGAAGGGGGACTACGCGTTCCTCTCGCCGATCGACCACACCAACCGGTCGCAGTCCACGAACGACGTCTACCCGACGGCGGTGAAGATCGGGCTGAGTCTGGACCTGCGGAGCCTGCTGGAAGAACTCGACCTGCTGCGCCGGTCGTTCCTCGACAAGGCCGCCGAGTTCCACGACATCCTCAAGGTGGGGCGAACGCAGCTGCAGGACGCGGTTCCCATGACCCTCGGGCAGGAGTTCCACGGGTTCGCCACGACCCTGGGGGAGGACCACAAGCGGCTCACCGAGAACGCGTACCTGATGTTCGAGATCAACATGGGGGCCACGGCGATCGGCACCGGGATCACGACCCACCCGGGGTATTCCCCGGCCGTCCTGCGCCATCTGCGCGCGATCACCGGACTGGATCTCGAGCTCGCCACCGACCTCGTCGAATCGACCAGCGACACCGGCTCGTTCATGTCCTTCTCGGCGTCGCTCAAACGCAACGCGATCAAGCTGTCGAAGATCTGCAACGACCTGCGTCTGCTGTCGTCGGGTCCGCAGGCCGGCCTGGGAGAGATCAACCTGCCTCCGCGACAGGCCGGCTCGAGCATCATGCCGGGCAAGGTGAACCCCGTGATCCCGGAGGTCGTGAACCAGATCGCCTTCGCCGTCGCCGGCGCGGACACCACGGTCACGATGGCGGTGGAGGGCGGCCAGCTGCAGCTGAACGCCTTCGAGCCGATCATCGCGCACTCGATCTTCCAGTCGATCACCTGGATGCGACGCGGCATGCACACCCTGAGGGTCAACTGCATCGACGGCATCACGGCGAACACCGACCGTCTCGGTGCGATGGTGGGCGCCTCGGTCGGGGTGGTGACGGCCCTCACACCGTTCATCGGCTATGCGGCGTCGGCGGCGCTGGCGAAGACGGCTCTGCTGACGGGGCGCAACATCGCCGATCTGGTGGTCGAAGCGGAGCTCATGACCCGCGAGGAGGTGGCCAAGCAGCTCTCGCCGGCGCGTCTGTCGGGCCTCGAGGCGGTGACGTCGGCGATCCCGATCGCGCAGCCGGCCGAGAACCTCGTCTCCCCGGCGGATTCGCGCGGCCGCGACGTCAGCGCCGAGGGGAGTGTCGCGGCTGATCCGTTGCCGCCGGTCACACGGGACCGATAGCGTTCCGAGGAACGACGCCGCACCGCGCGGCCGCGAGGGAGGAAGACCGTGTCCGATCCGCAGAACCCCGTACCCCCGTCATCCCGTGGCGACGACGCCGCGACGCCGCGTGAGCCGTCGAGTGCGTATCCTCCGCCTGCCCAGCCCGGCGGTTATCCTCCGGCGCCTCCGGCGGAGGACGGGGCGCACGACGCGCCCGCCCCGTCCTCCGCCCCGACGCCCGGGAAGACCCTCGGCATCGTCGCGCTGGTGCTCTCGTTCTTCGTGCAGCTCGTCGCCCTCATCCTCGGCATCGTCGCGCTCGTGCAGAGCCGCAAGGCCGGTGCGAAGAACGGCTTCGCCGTCGCCGCCATCATCATCAGCTCCGTTCTGATGGTGATCGGGATCATCATCGCCGTCGTGCTGATCGCCGCCCTCGGCCCGCTCCTCGCCGCCTGCGGAGAGCTCGGCCCTGGCGTGTGGGAGCTCACGGACGGCACCGTCATCACGTGCGGCTGACCCATCGTCAGTCGAGGATGCGGCAGTGGGTCGTCAGCTCGCCGATCCCGTCGATCCCGACGGTGACGGTGGAGCGATCGCGCAGGAAGACCTGCGGGTCGCGTGAATAGCCGGCGCCTCCCGGGCTTCCGGTCGAGATGAGCGTGCCGGGCAGGAGGGTGGCGGCGCGGGACAGGTGCGAGACGAGCGTCGCGACGGGGCGCACCATCTGCCCCGTCGAGCCGTCCTGCAGGAGGTGACCGTCGAGCCGGGTCCAGATGTGCAGGTTCTGCGGATCGGGCACTTCGTCGGCGGTGACGGCGAACGGACCGACCGGCGTGAAGCCGTCGAACGACTTGCACCGCGACCACTGGGCCTCGGAGTACTGGATGTCGCGCGCGGTGATGTCGTTGACGACGGTGTAGCCCCAGACGTGCGAGAGGGCGTCTTCGGGTGAGACATCCTTCGCGGGGGTGCCGATGATGACACCGAGCTCGGCTTCGTAGTCCACGGACTCGCTGAGTGCCCGTGGCCAGCTGGTGGTGCCCTCATGACCGGCCAGCGAGTTCGGCCAGAGCACGAACACCGTCGGCGTCGAATCGGTCTTCAGCCCCAGTTCGCTCGAGTGGGCGGCGTAGTTGAGGCCGATCGCGAGGATCACCGGCGGCGTCAGCACAGCGGGCGCGAAGGAGAGGCCCGCGATCGGGTGCCGCGTTCCGCTCGGCGAGGCCGTGGCGGTGCGGATGCGCCCCAGGAGCTCGTCGCCGCCGGCGATGAGCTCCTCGAGGGTGCGCGGCGCGCCCTCGAACAGCTCCGCCACCTCGATCACGGCGTCGGCGTCGGCGACGACCAGGCGGGGCTCCGATGACCCGGGACGGACGACGTGGGCGAAGCGCATGATCTCAAGGCTATCGCCGAGGGTGCGGTCACGGTCGCCCGTAGGCTGTGTCCATGACGCATTCCGCGCCGTCGTCCGATCCGTCGCGCCCGTCGCTGACGCCCCCTCCCTTCCACTCGCCGTTCGAGCAGCCCGACGTGGCATCGGGCGCGCCGATCCCGCGCGCCGACGCCCCCGCCGCTCCGATGCCGCAGGGGCGTGCCGTGTCGCCGCGCTCCGGTCGCTCGGCGCCGTTGTGGGTGCTCGGCGTGGTCGTGCTGGTGGCGGTCGCCGTCGTGGGCTATTTCCTCAACGCCCTCGGCCCCGTCGCCTCGGTCATCGGCATGATCCTGGCGTTCGTCCCTCTCGCCGTCGTCTTCTTCGCGGTGCGGATCATCGATCGCTGGGAGCCCGAGCCGAAGGGTCTGGTCGCCGCCGCGATCGCGTGGGGCGCCTTCGTCGCGATCGGCATCACGCTCGGGTTCGATCTCGCTCTGCTCTTCGCCTTCGGGCCGGACTCGTCCTTCGTCGCCGACGTCGTCGCCCCCGTGGTCCAGGCGCCGATCGTCGAGGAGGTTGCCAAGGGGCTCGGGGTGTACGTGATCTTCCTGAGCGCGCGGCGGGCCTTCGACGGTCCCGTCGACGGCATCGTGTACGGCGCGCTGGTCGGCGCGGGATTCGCCTTCACCGAGAACATCCAGTACTTCGCCGTGAGCTTCATCGAGGGCGGAGCCGCCGACACCACCGCGACGTTCTTCGTGCGAGGCATCCTGTCACCGTTCGCGCACGTGATGTTCACGAGTGTCACCGGCTTCGCGCTGGGCCTGGCCGCGCGCCGGGGTGCCCGCGCGGGAGCGGCCTTCGGCCCGTGGCTGCTCGGGCTCGGCGGAGCCGTGCTGCTGCACGCGTTCTGGAACGGCTCTGCCGTGTTCGGGGACTTCTTCGCTCTCTATCTGACCCTTCAGGTCCCGCTGTTCATCGTGTTCATCCTCGGTCTGGTGGCGCTGCGACGCGAGGAGGCGCGGCTGACCCGCACCCGGTTGGCCGACTACGCGGCCGCCGGGTGGTTCACCGAGCAGGAGGTCGACATGGTCGCAACCGGACGCGGACGCAAGGCGGCCCTCCAGTGGGCCGGCACCCTCCGGGGCGATCGCACCGAGATCATGAAGGGGTTCATCCGCGACGCGACGGCGCTCGCCGCCGCGCGCCAGCGTGCCATCAGCGGCCGTGACCCCCACGCCGCACAGGATGAGCAGGTGCTG
>NZ_DEPK01000071.1:5366-6594 GCF_002358725.1 Microbacterium sp. UBA3394 | reverse complement strand
AAGACTCAGCGCCCGGTGCCGCGGCGATGCCTGCGTGTCTCCCGAGCGCTGAGTTGGTCTGATCTCAGGATGCCCTTGTGCTTTCGGGGTGTCAAGAGTCGTCGTTCCGGCACCCGGCGCCGCGCGCGACGTGTTTGGATAGACACATGACTGCAGACCTCACCAAGCCCGAGATCGACGCTCCCCAGGGGCCGGCTCCTGCGGAGCTCGTCGTCCGCGACATCGTCGTCGGAGACGGCGCCGAGGCCAAGCCTGGTGACACCGTCACCGTTCATTACGTCGGCGTCGAGTACGACAGCGGGGAGGAGTTCGACTCGTCCTGGAATCGCGGTGAGACGATCCAGTTCCCGCTGCGCGGTCTCATCCAGGGTTGGCAGGACGGCATTCCGGGCATGAAGGCCGGCGGGCGTCGCGAGCTCGTCATTCCGCCGCACCTCGCCTACGGCCCCGCCGGCGGCCACTTCCTCGGCGGCAAGACCCTCATCTTCGTGATCGACCTCATGCAGGTCGGCTGACAGACCCGAGAAAGAAGCGGATGCGGTTGCATCCGCTTCTTTTTTCATTCACGGGAATAGATGGCGCGGAGCGGCGTTGAGACCCCCTGAGCCGTCGCGGCGGCGGCTGGACAACGACACGAAGGATGACGATGACCGAAACGACCACGATCGAGGTTCCCGGCTACAAGGCGGGGACCTGGGTCCTCGACCCGTCCCACAGCGAGGTGACCTTCTCGGTCCGCCACATGATGATCTCGAAGGTGCGCGGCACCTTCGGTGTGAAGAGCGCGACGATCACCGCGCCGGAGAACCCGCTGGCGGCGTCTCTGACCGCGACCGTCGACGTCGCCTCGATCAACACCGGCGACGAGGGACGCGACACGCACCTGCGCTCGGGGGACTTCTTCGACGTCGAGACCTACCCGACGATCGACTTCGTCTCCACGGGTGTGCGCTACGACGGCGGTGACTTCCTCGTCGACGGCGACCTCACCGTGCGCGGCGTCACCAAGCCGGTGACCTTCGAGGTCGAGTTCGGCGGCTTCGGAACCGACCCGTGGGGCAACTACAAGGCCGGCGCGACCGCCAAGACGGTCATCGACCGCGAAGAGTTCGGCCTCACGTGGAACGCCGCCCTGGAGACCGGCGGGGTCCTCGTCGGCAAGGACGTGACGATCACCCTCGATCTGCAGGGTTCGCTGCAGCAGGACTGAGCCGCTCTCACGGCATGG
>NZ_DEPK01000071.1:4089-4978 GCF_002358725.1 Microbacterium sp. UBA3394 | reverse complement strand
CAACGCTGGTAGACTGTTGCGGTTGCCGTTGGATCGGCCGCGGATAAAGAGAGCTCACGCATCAGGCGTCGGGCACCGCGCAACAAGCAGAGAGGGGATCACTTTATGGCACTGGAAGCAGACGTCAAGAAGGCGATCATCGACGAGTACGCGACGCACCCCGGTGACACCGGATCCCCCGAGGTGCAGGTGGCGCTCATGACGCGGCGCATCACCGACCTGACCGAGCACCTCAAGGGACACAAGCACGACCACCACTCGCGTCGTGGTCTGTTCCTGCTCGTGGGTCAGCGCCGTCGCCTGCTCGGCTACCTCCAGGACGTCGACATCGAGCGCTACCGCGCGCTGATCGGTCGTCTGGGGCTTCGCCGATAAGAGCCACCGCGTTCAATCGTCTTCTCGAAGGGCCGTCCACGGTGTGGGCGGCCCTTCGTCGTGCGCTCCGCTCGGGTCAGCCGCTGCGAGCACGGCGTGACCCGGTCGGGTCATCGCGACGGCCCACGTCGGCGAGGGTCGCATCCGCGAACAGCCACGACGGGCGCGGCTCGACCAGGGGGCGGAACACCTTTCGTACGGGAGAGGTCGCCAAGCCCAGGGAGATGAGCACCGATGCGACGATGACGATGGGGAGCCACAGCCATGTCGGGTCGAGGCCCCGCAGGACGCCCGATTCCCGGAACGGGTAGAGCACGAAGGAGTGCAGGAGGTACACGTACATCGTGTACTGGCCGAAGTGCGTCCACCAGTGGCCGTCGCGCGGGATGAGCGCGAAGAAGGCGAGGCTGAGGATGAGCGCGACGACCATCAGCAGGAGGCGCACGCCGCCCGCCCACCACCCGGTTTCGCCGATGGAGGCGTAATCGTCGTCGTAGAACAGCCACTGGCGCAG
>NZ_DEPK01000071.1:0-3707 GCF_002358725.1 Microbacterium sp. UBA3394 | reverse complement strand
GCGAAGGCGGCCACCGAAGCGGCGGTGACCCACCACCGCACGCGCAGCAGTGCGAAGCGCTCGACCAGACCCCGTTCGTGCACCCACCATCCGAGGGTGAAGAAGGGGAGCAGGCCGAGAGTGCGTGACAGCGAGAAGGTCGAGTCGATGTTCGGCAGATATCCCACGCCGATGCTGATGACCACGGTCCACAGCAGCGGCCAGCGCAGGAGGGCGAGGTAGGGAAGCACGAGCCGGAAGATCGCGAGTGCCAGGAGGAACCAGAGCGTCCACGACGGCTGCGTGATGTTGGGGTTCGCCTGCCCTTCGACGAGCAGCTTGGTGATCGTCCACAGGCCCTCGAAGACGAGATACGGCAGCACGATGTCGGTGAGGACGCGCACCATCTGGCGCCTGCCGGGAGGGTCGGACTTCGAGAAGTATCCCGAGATGAGCGCGAACGCCGGCATGTGGAAGGCGTAGACGAGCAGATACAGGCCCAGCGCGATGTCGGAGTCGTAGGTGAGGCGCTGGATCGCGTGGCCGAGCACGACCAGCACGATGCATGCGAACCGCGCGTTGTCCCAGAAGGGAACGCGGCGTTTGCCCGAGGACGTTCGGACGGATCCGGTCGCGGGTGGCGGGGGAGTGATGGCAGCGCTCATGTCGAGAAGGACACCCTATCGCCGGGAATACCCTGGAGCGTACGGCGTTCCACAAGATACATTCACTTGCATAAATCGGATGCCACCCGCATCCGGAGGATCGGAGAGATCGTGGACGACACCACGTGGCCTGGAATGCAGTTCGGCATCTTCACGGTGAGCGACATCACCGAGGACCCGACGACCGGTCGGACCCCCAGCGAGGCGGAGCGGATCCGCGCGACACTGACGATCGCCCGTCACGCCGAAGATGTCGGGCTCGACGTCTTCGCGCTGGGCGAGCATCACAACCCGCCGTTCTGGTCGTCGTCGCCGACGACGGCCCTCGCCTACATCGCGGCGCAGACCGAACGCCTCGTGCTCTCGACCGCGACGACCCTCATCACGACGAACGACCCGGTCAAGATCGCCGAGGACTTCGCCATGCTGCAGCATGTCTCGGGCGGCCGCGCCGATGTGATGCTCGGCCGCGGGAACACCGGGCCGGTCTATCCGTGGTTCGGCAAGGACATCCGCCAGGGACTCCCGCTCGCGATCGAGAACTACGCGCTGCTGCACAAGCTCTGGCGCGAAGACGTCGTGGACTGGGAAGGTCAGTTCCGCACGCCGCTGCAGGGCTTCACCTCCACCCCCCGACCCCTGGACGGCGTCGCGCCGTTCGTGTGGCACGGGTCGATCCGCACGCCGGAGATCGCCGAACAGGCCGCCTACTACGGTGACGGGTTCTTCGCCAACAACATCTTCTGGCCGAAGGAGCACTATCAGCGGCTCATCGCGCTCTACCGTCAGCGGTACGCCCACTACGGCCACGGAAGCCCCGAGCAGGCCATCGTCGGGCTCGGCGGCCAGGTGTTCATGCGCAGCAGCTCCCAGGATGCCGTGCGCGAGTTCCGCCCGTACTTCGACAACGCCCCCGTCTACGGGCACGGTCCCTCGCTCGAGGACTTCAGCCAGATGACGCCGCTGACCGTCGGGTCGCCGCAGCAGGTCATCGACCGGTACGCGGGCATGCGCGAACACTACGGCGACTACCAGCGCCAGCTGTTCCTCATGGATCACGCGGGTCTGCCCCTGAAGACGGTGCTCGAGCAGCTCGACATCCTCGGCGGCGAGGTCGTGCCCGTCCTGCGCCGGGAACTCGCCGAGAACCGACCCGCCGCCGTGCCCGACGCTCCCACGCACGCGGCACGCGTCGCCGCGGCCGGGGGAGCCCGCGAGGCCCGGCCTCGCGCGAACCGGGGCGACAACCTCTCGGGCCCGAGCCCCTACCGGGACGTCCCCGCGGCGGCGGGCTCGTCCTTCGGCGCCGCTGCGGCACGACAGGGGGCGTGAGATGACCGACACCCTCCCGCGCCGCATCGCCGTCGTCTCGGCCGGCCTGTCCAACCCGTCCTCGACCCGCATGCTCGCCGATCGCCTGGCACGCGCAACGGTGGATCAGCTGCGCTCGCGGGAGATCCCCGCCGACGTCGACACGTTCGAGCTGCGAGACCATGCCCACGAGATCACGGACAACCTGCTGACCGGCTTCGCGCCTCCGAAGCTCGAGGCGATGATCAACGCGGTCGTGTCGGCCGATGCGCTCATCGCCGTGACCCCGATCTTCTCCACCAGCTACTCGGGCCTGTTCAAGTCGTTCATCGATGTGCTCGACCCGGACTCGCTCACGGGCAAGCCCGTGCTGATCGGAGCCAATGCCGGCACGCCGCGCCATTCCCTCGCGATCGACTACGCCATCCGACCCGTGTTCGCGTACCTGCACACCCAGCCCGTGTCGACCGGCGTGTTCGCCGCATCGGGGGACTGGGGCGGCGCAGACGGGAACGCGGCGTCCCTGTCGAGTCGGATCACCCGAGGGGCCACGGAGTTCGCCGAGGCCATCGCGTCGCGACCGGTCGCTCGCTCGGCCGATCCGTTCGACCCGGCGACCTACCTCGGAGAAGGACGCTCCTTCGGTCACCTCCTGGGAGGTCTTGCCGGCGAGTGAGGTTCATCGCGGCGCCGCTCGCCGCCGCGCCGCGAGGATGACATCGACGGCGACGCCGAGGGCGAGCGCGATCGCGATGGACACGACGACCGCGACCACGGGTCCCCCCGGCACCAGCAGCGCCACCACGGCGCCGACGAACGCCTGGTACGAGGCCCAGCCGGTGGCGGCGATCGCCGCCACCGTGAGAAACCGCGGTGCGGACACGCGGGTGGCGCCCGCGGTCAGGTTCACCGCGAGGCGAGCGAAGGGGATGAATCGTGCGGTGAAGACGATCACCGCCATGCTGCGGTCGAGGCGTGCGTGAGCCCACGACATCGCCGAGCGCACGCGCGGCGTCTGCATCCACCGGTGACGCTCGATGCCGGAGAAGCGGCCGACCGCATACAGGATGGCGTCGCCGGCGAATGCCGCAGCCGCGGCGACGAGCACGACGGCGAACACCGGCGGCTGCCCGGTCGAGACTCCCAGCGCTCCGAACGCGGTCACCGACGCCTCACCGGGGACGATCACGAGGAACGCGTCGCCGATGACCAGCGCGAACAGCAGCGGCAGGGCCCACGGGCTCGCGGCGAGGGACGCCAGCATGTCGTCGAGCATGCGCGAAGAACTACCAGGCGCCGGTGAACGGCGACGGAACGCCGACGGTCGGGTGACGTGCCGAGGTGCATCGGGTGAACAGTCGGCGACGACGGCGGGGAACGTCTCACGTCGCGGGCTGCGAGCCTCACCCTGGAGTCGTGAGAGTCGCGA
Organism: Microbacterium sp. UBA3394; assembly: GCF_002358725.1. Taxonomy (NCBI): domain Bacteria; kingdom Bacillati; phylum Actinomycetota; class Actinomycetes; order Micrococcales; family Microbacteriaceae; genus Microbacterium; species Microbacterium sp. UBA3394. The sequence goes on along the minus strand of NZ_DEPK01000071.1, from coordinate 323 downwards.
TCCTTGCGGAATCCTTCCTCCCGCACATGAGCGGTGTGACCGGGTCTGTCCTCCACGTCCTGCGCCATCTGTCCGACCACGGACATGAGACGCTGGTCATCGCTCCGAAGGCCGGCGAGGTCGACGCCGACCTGCACGGCGCCCGCACGGCGCTCATGCGATCGGTCCCCCTGCCCTCCTATCCCGACGTGCGTGTGGTCTTCGCCCGAGCAGCGACACTCGCCGCGCTGCTGCGCGATTTCGACCCCGATGTCGTCCACCTCGCCTCCCCGTTCGTCCTCGGCTGGCAGGGCATCGCTGCGGCCGACGCCTTGAAGATCCCG
>NZ_DEPK01000196.1:39365-49345 GCF_002358725.1 Microbacterium sp. UBA3394 | reverse complement strand
TGGGCGGGGCAGATCGTCGCGCGACAGAACGGCTCCATCGTCGCCGATCGGGCAGGGGTGGCCACCCCGTTCGCCATGATGGCCCTGCAGGAGCGCATGTCGTTCTTCGTGCAGCCCACCGAGGAGGTGTACGAGGGCATGGTCGTGGGGGAGAACACCCGCTCCGAGGACATGGATGTGAACATCACCAAGGAGAAGAAGCTCACCAACATGCGCTCGTCGACCGCCGACGAGCTCGAGAAGCTCACCCCGCCGCGCCAGCTCTCGCTGGAGGAGTGCCTGGAGTTCGCCCGTGAGGACGAGTGCGTCGAGGTCACGCCCGAGCGGGTGCGCATCCGCAAGGTGATCCTCGACCAGACCGAGCGCGCCCGTCAGACGAGTCGCCTCAAGCGCCAGGACGCGAACGCCTGACCCGCCCCATCGAGCGGTCAGTGCGCTGCCTCGGTGCGCCGTTCCCGCATCGACGTCCCGCGCCGGTCAACAACACCGGAGATTCTCGAGCGCGGTGAGGACGCCGCCCGGGTTTGCGGGCCGCAGCCACCACGCCCGCGCACGAACTCCTGCGTTGTTCACCGTGCCCGGTGGCGGCGTCGCGTGAGAGTGTCGGAGCTGAACGGTGGTGACGTCGATGGATGAGGCGGCGGATGTGAACGACGAGGCGGACGCGCGCGCGGCGTGGCGCGAGGCCGTGGGGGTCGCGCTCGCCACGAGCGCCTACGGCGTGTCGTTCGGTGCCCTGGCGGTCGCGTCGGGACTGGACGTGTGGCAGGCGTGCGTGCTCAGCCTGCTGATGTTCACCGGCGGATCGCAGTTCGCCTTCGTCGGCGTCGTCGCCGCGGGCGGTGTGGCGGCCGCGCCCTCGGCGGTCGCGTCGGCGGCCCTGCTGGGGGTGCGCAACGTCGCCTACGGAATGCGGATGTCCCCGATCATCGGACGACGCCTGGCCACGCGGCTGACCGCGGCCCCGTTCACGATCGACGAGTCCACCGCCGTCTCGCTTGCCCGCGAGACGCCGCGTGCGCGCACGATCGGGTTCTGGGTCACCGGGATCGGCATCTATGTCGGATGGAACCTGTCCACTCTCGCGGGCGCACTCCTCGGCGACGTTCTCGGCGATCCGCGTGCGTACGGGCTCGACGCCGCGGCGGCCGCGGCGTTCCTCGCCCTGCTCTGGCCGCGCCTGCGGCACCGGCAGCCGATCGCGGTCGGGATCGCCGCAGCCGTTGTCGCAACCCTCCTCACCCCCGTGCTGATGCCGGGCATCCCGGTCCTGCTCGCCGCCGTGGTGGCCGTCGTTGTCGGGTGGTTCAACCTGCTGGGCCGCGATGACCGTCCGCCCCGCGAGCCCGCCGACGCACCCGAGCGGGAAGGGCTGCCGTGAACCTCTGGACCGCTGTGCTGATCGCCTCGATCATCTGCGTGGCGTTGAAGACGGTCGGCTATCTCATTCCGCCGCGCTGGCTCGAGGCGCCGCGCCCCGCCCGCATCGCCGATCTGCTCACGGTGGCGCTGCTTGCCGCGCTCGTGGCCGTGCAGACGCTCGGTGACGGGCAGGCGGTGACCGTCGACGCGCGGGTGCCGGCGGTGCTCGTCGCGGCGGGGCTGCTGCTGCTGCGCGCACCGTTCCTCGTCGTCGTCGCTGTGGCCGCGGCGACGGCTGCGCTGCTGCGCCTGGTCGGCTGGGCGGCGTGACGCGCCCGGACTAGGCTGTCACGGTGAACTCGTCCCTCCCGGTGCGCCTGGCCACGTGGATCCTCGCCTTCGTCATCGGAGCCTTCTACGGCCTCGCCGGCACGATCGGCCACTCCTACGCGATCGTGGGCATCCCCGTCGGCCTCGTCGTCGCGGTCATCGGCTCGGCGGCCCTCCTCCTGGCGGTGCGGCTGCTCACGGCCGATCGCTGGTCGACCCTGGCAACGGGAGGGGGAATGATGGTCTCGACCCTCGTCTTCTCGGGTGAGGGGCCGGGCGGGTCCGTCGTGGTGCCGCAGACGGAGATCTCCCTCGTGTGGACCTTCGCGGTGCCGCTGGTCGTGGCGCTCGCGGTCGCCTGGCCGAGCCTGCCGTCGGTCGACGAAGCCGCCACGCGTGACGCGTAGACTGACACCGTGACGTATGTGATCGCCCTCCCGTGCGTGGATGTCAAAGACCGCGCCTGCATCGACGAGTGTCCGGTCGACTGCATCTACGAGGGCGAGAGATCTCTCTACATCCACCCCGATGAGTGCGTCGACTGCGGAGCCTGCGAGCCGGTGTGCCCCGTCGAGGCGATCTACTACGAGGACGACCTGCCCGATGAATGGCAGGACTACTACAGGGCCAACGTCGAATTCTTCGACGACATCGGCTCGCCCGGGGGTGCCGCGAAGGTCGGCGTGATCGCCAAGGACCACCCGGTCATCGCCGCCCTCCCGCCGCAAGAGCACTGATCCGTGGGAGTCGCAGACCTCGCCGACTACCCCTGGGATGCGGTCGCTCCGTATGCGGAGCGGGCGCGTGCCCATCCCGACGGGATCGTCGACCTGTCGGTCGGCTCGCCCGTCGACCCGACGCCGGCGGTGGTCGCGGCCGCCATCGCGGCGGCGACGGACGCCCACGCCTACCCGCAGACCGTCGGCACGCCCGCCCTGCGCGAGGCGATCGTGCGCTGGTACGAGCGGCGGCGCGGCGTGACGGGGCTGACCACCGCGAACGTGCTCCCGACCATCGGGTCGAAAGAGCTCGTGGCGCTGCTGCCGCTGCTGCTCGGCCTCGGCTCCGGGGACATCGTCGTGCATCCGCGCGCCGCGTACCCCACGTACGAGGTGGGCGCACGTCTGGTCGGAGCGGTGCCGCTCGCCGCCGACGATCCCGCGGAGTGGCCCGCCGGCACCCGGCTGGTGTGGCTGAACTCGCCCGGCAACCCCGACGGACGGGTGCGGGATGCCGCGGCCCTGCGCGCCGCGGTCGAACGGGCCCGGGAGCTCGGTGCCGTCGTCGCATCGGACGAGTGCTACGCGCTGCTCGGATGGGATGCGCCGTGGGATGCCGTCGGCGTGCCGTCGGCGCTCGAGCCCGGCGTGACCGGTGGTGATCTCGCCGGCGTGCTCTCGGTGTATTCGCTGAGCAAGCAGTCCAACCTCGCGGGGTATCGGGCCGCGTTCGTCGCCGGCGACCCGGCGCTCATCGCCTCGCTGCTGACCGCCCGCAAGCACCTCGGGCTCATGCTGCCCGGGCCCGTGCAGGCGGCGATGATCGCGGCGCTCGACGACGACGCGCACGTCGACGCGCAGCGCGAGCTCTACCGCCGTCGCCGAGACGTGCTTCTTCCCGCTGTGCGCGAAGCGGGCTTCCGCGTCGACGCGAGCGAGGCGGGGCTCTACCTGTGGGCGACCGAGGGACGTGACGCGTGGGAGAGTCTCAGCCGGCTCGCCGACCTCGGGATCCTCGCCGGTCCCGGGCACTTCTACGGTGCCCACCATCCGCAGCACGTTCGCTTCTCGCTCACCGCCGCCGACGAGCGGATCGACGCCGCGGCGACGCGCCTGCGCGCTACCGTGCGCTGAGGGTGCCGTAGGAGGGATCCACCATCGGGTGCGGTCCATCTTTGGTCGTGTCATCAGTGGGCGCCCGCCATGGGTAGGCTGTAGAACGCGCGGCCATCGCGAACATCGCCTTCCGCGCCGACCCGAGGGCACCACCCGGTGCCGGACGGGTCGACGACCCCCGGGACGACCAGAAATCGCGAGGAGGCGCCGTGAGCGACGCGGGCATTCAGCAGGACAACGCCACCATCACCATCGGTGGCACCACGACCGAATATCCGCTGGTGCACGGCACCGAGGGCGCGCCGAGCATCGATGTCTCGGCGCTGACGAAGAAGACCGGTTACACGGCGCTCGACTACGGCTTCGTCAACACCGCCGCGACCAAGTCGTCGATCACCTACATCGACGGCGATCAGGGCATCCTGCGCTATCGCGGGTACCCCATCGAACAGCTCGCCACCCATTCCAGCTACCTCGAGGTGGCGTGGCTGCTCCTGTACGGCGAGCTGCCGAGCGCCTCGGAGCTCGAGGCCTTCGACGGACGCATCCGTCGTCACACGCTTCTCCACGAAGACCTCAAGCGCTTCTTCTCGTCGCTGCCGCCGACCGCGCACCCCATGTCGGTGCTCTCGGCGGCGACCGCCGCTCTTTCGACGTACTACGAGAACGAGTCCGACCCGCACAATCCCGAGCACGTGGAGCTCAACACCATCCGCATGCTCGCCAAGCTCCCGGTGATCGCGGCGTACGCGCACAAGAAGAGCGTCGGGCAGGCGTTCCTCTATCCCGACAACGGGCTGAGCTTCGTCGACAACTTCCTGAAGCTCAACTTCGGTGTGCTCAGCGAGATCTACGAGGTCAACCCCGTCATGTCTCGGGCCCTGGAGCGCCTCCTCATCCTTCACGAGGACCACGAGCAGAATGCCTCCACGTCGACCGTTCGGCTGGTCGGCTCGACCGGAGCGAATCAGTTCTCCTCGATCTCGGCGGGCATCAACGCCCTGTACGGACCCCTCCACGGCGGCGCCAACGAGGCCGTGCTGGCGATGCTCGCGCAGATCCGGGATTCGGGTGAGAGCGTGCAGCGATTCGTCGAGCGCGTCAAGAACAAAGAAGACGGCGTGAAGCTCATGGGCTTCGGACATCGCGTCTACAAGAACTACGATCCGCGCGCGAAGCTCGTCAAGGAGTCGGCCGACGAGGTGCTCGAAGCGCTCGGTGTCAGCGATCCGCTCCTCGATCTCGCCAAGGAGCTCGAGGAGATCGCCCTCAGCGACGATTACTTCCGGGAGCGCCGCCTGTACCCGAACGTCGACTTCTACACCGGCGTGATCTACAAGGCGATGGGCTTCCCGACGCGGATGTTCACCCCCCTGTTCGCCATCGGCCGTCTGCCGGGATGGCTCGCCCACTGGCGCGAGATGCAGACCGATCCGCAGACCAAGATCGGCCGGCCGCAGCAGCTGTACGTCGGGTCGGCCGAACGCCGGTACCCCGGCGCCTGAGCGGGGCGGGGCCGCGCGGTCGATCGGCTCCGAGAACGACGGCTCAGCCGCCGGCGGGGGAGAACGTGTAGGAGAGCCCCACAGGTGCGTCTTCGCCCCGGATCGTGACCATCGCCCCGATCGTCATGCCGTTTGCCGTGACCGGCGGAAGTGCGGCCGCGTATTCACCGTCCGACGCGCCCGACGCGGCGGTGAGCTCCTCCTCCAGACGCGAGAAGTCCTCTTCGCGCCATCCCCAGGTCTCGGCGTCCTCCCGGAGCTGCCCGACCGCCGCCGTCCACGATGTCGGCGCGACGGGACGCAGCTCGACGGTGGTCACCGAGTCGGCGTCGGTCGTCAGCGTGAGCGCTTCGACGAGCTCGACGCTCGCGACGCCGTCGTCGCCGAGCAGGATGGCTCGCACCGGGACCAGGGGCTCCACCTGCTGCGAACCGGACGCGGGGAGCCCGAGGGATGCAGCCGGCTCCGCCGTCTCGCGAAGATCGATGCGGACGACCCCCTGTCGGGTGAGGTAGTCCACTCCGGCACGGGTGAACGTCGACATGCCGTCGTCGGTCACCTGGTCCGTCGACGGCGTCTGGGCCGGATCGGTCCACCACGAGTTCTGGATCGACAGGGCGCCCCACGCGATGGCCACGCAGATGATCGCAACCACGGTGATCGGCACCCATGACAGCGCACGCCGCTGCCGTCGGGTCAGGCGCATGGCCCGCGGCGCGAGGACGGCAGCATCATGCTTCTCAGGCTACGCGTCATCCGGTTGCTCCTCCGGTGGCGGAAGGCGCCGCCGATGCCGGATCGAGACGACGGTGCCGAGGATCTTGAACGGCAGCACTTCGCCGAAACGGTGGTCGGCGGCGCGCCGCAGGCGTGAGGCGAGGTCGGGTCGCTGCTCGGCGAGGGCGGCTCGTGCCATCTCGGCGTGCGGGGAATTGGACACGATCGCTATTGATTCGGCGTCTTCGATCAGGGGGATGATCTCGCGGAGGTTCTCCCGGGTCGACCGGCTCCCGGTCTCCAGGGCGATGGGTCCGCGGTAACCGCGCTCGCGGGCATAGCGCGCCATGATGCGTGCTTCCGGAACGGAGCTGTGCACTGCCCCGCCGCTCAGCACGAGCACCGTGCGCGGAACCCGCGGATCGATGGAGCGGATGCCCGCTCGCACGCGGTAGCGGTTGACGGCGTTCGCGCGCACGCCGCGATTGCCGTACCCGAGCACGACGATGGCTTCGACCCGGGGAGGCGTCGTGCGGCGGCGGGGAAGTCCGCGCCGGCTGGAGAGCCAGTGGTAGACATCGGCGGCGAGGGCGACCGCGATGACCGTGGCGACCGCGATCGTCGCCCCGGTCATCGCCGGGTTCCGCCGCACGTGCCGGTCCGGTTCAGGCGTGGAGGGCCTCGTTGAGCGTGACGCCCACGCCCGCTCGGGCGAGGGCCTCGATCGCTCCCGTGACGGAGTTGCGTCGCAGCAGCACGCCGTCGCGCCCGGAGAGGTCGCCCCCCTTGACGGTCGGGCGGCCGCCGTCGGCGACCGGCGGCTGATCGGCGAGCACGATCTTCGATCCGGCGGTGACGTAGAGCCCCGCCTCGACGACGCAGTCGTCGCCCAGCGAGATGCCGATGCCGGCATTGGCGCCCAGCAGCGTGCGCGCGCCGATCGACACCTTGTGGGTGCCGCCGCCGGAGAGGGTTCCCATGATCGACGCGCCGCCGCCGATGTCGCTGCCGTCGCCGACGACCACACCCTGCGAGATGCGTCCCTCGACCATCGACGCGCCGAGCGTGCCCGCGTTGAAGTTCACGAAGCCCTCGTGCATGACGGTCGTCCCGGGCGACAGGTAGGCACCGAGTCGCACACGCGACGCGTCGGCGATGCGCACGCCCTCGGGCGTGACGTAGTCGAGCAGGCGCGGGAACTTGTCCAGCCCCTGCACCTGGATTCCCTCGCGCGCCAGGAAGGGGCGCAGCCGCGTGGCATCGTCGGGGTGCATCGGCCCGGCGTTGGTCCAGGCGACGTTGGGCAGATGCCCGAAGATCCCGTCGAGGTTCAGACCGTTCGGGGCGACGAGGCGGTGGGACAGCGCGTGCAGTCGCAGGTAGGCGTCGGATGTGCCGGTCGGCGCGGCATCCAGGTCGATCTCCAGCGTCACCAGCTCGACGGAGACGGCGCGGCGCTCGTCGGGCACGGCCAGGTGGTCGAGGTTCTCGGTCGCCTTCGCGGGGTCGTATCCGCCGGGGATGCGGCCGGCAGTCGGGGAGGGGAACCAGGTGTCCAGCACCGTCCCCGACTCGGTCACCGTCGCCAGGCCCGTGCCCCAGACCCATCGTTCGTCGCTCATGCCGTCCACGCTACCGGCTGCGATGCGGTCGTTAGACTCGGGGGATGCCGGACCTCGACCTCACCGCAACGTCCGTCGACCTCACGCGCGCGATCTGCGACATGCCCAGCGTCTCGGACGACGAGACCGTGCTGGCCGATGCCATTCACCTCGCTCTCGCCGAGCACGGTCACCTCGACCTGCATCGCGACGGCGACACGATCGTCGCACGCACCCATCTCGGTCGTGACCGCCGCGTCGTCATCGCCGGGCACATCGACACCGTTCCGATCAATCAGAACGTGCCCACGCGCGACATCGAGATCGACGGCGAGCCGTTCATCTGGGGTCGTGGGACGGTCGACATGAAGGCCGGCGTCGCCGTGCAGCTGAAGCTGGCGGCGGAGCTCACGACGTCCAACGTCGATGTGACGTGGATGTGGTACGACCACGAGGAGGTCGCGGCCGAACGCAACGGTCTGACCCGCCTCGCGCGGAACAGCCCCGAGCTGTTCGCCGGCGACTTCGCGATCCTCGGCGAACCGTCCAACGGGCAGGTGGAGGGCGGCTGCAACGGCAACCTGCGCGCCGTCGTGCGCACCGAAGGGGTCAGAGCCCACAGTGCGCGCTCGTGGATCGGCGAGAACGCGATCCACAAGGCCGCTCCCATCCTCGCCCGCCTCGCGGAGTACCGCGCGCGGGAGGTCACCGTCGAAGGCCTCGCCTACCGCGAGGGGCTCAACGCGGTGCACGTGCGCGGAGGGGTGGCCGGCAACGTCATCCCCGACGCGTGCGAGGTCGAGGTCAACTACCGGTTCGCGCCCAGTCGCGACGGCGCCGAGGCGGAGCGCCATGTGCGCGAGGTCTTCGCGGGCTTCGACGTCGAGGTCGTCGACCTCTCCGAAGGGGCGCGACCCGGGCTCGATTCGCCGCTGGCGCAGGAGTTCCTCACGGCCGTCGGTGCCGAACCGCGCCCGAAGTACGGGTGGACGGACGTGGCACGGTTCTCGGCCATGGGCGTTCCCGCCGTCAACTACGGTCCCGGCGACCCGCACCTCGCACATCACGACGAGGAGCGGGTCCCCGTGGCGCAGATCGTCGAGGTCGAGCGCGGTCTGCGAGCGTGGCTGACCGCGTGACGGAGCGGGCGGAAGCTTCCGCCCCGTCGCTCTGGACGCGCCCGGCGCTGCGCGTCGCGTTGGTGTACCTGTCGGCGCGCGTGGTCACGAGCGCGTTCTTCGTTCTCGCCTCCGCGCTGGCCCCGGCGGATGCCCGGCACGGCCAGGGGGCGACGATCGGCACCTATGTGCTGGCGTGGGACGCCCAGTGGTACTGGCTCATCGCCTTTCAGGGGTATCCCACCGAGCTGCCGCTGACCGAGGCCGGCCGCGTCGCCGAGAACGCGTGGGCTTTCATGCCGCTGTATCCCGCACTGTCGGCGGTGGTCGCGGCGCCCTTCGGGCATTGGGGGGTCGGGGCGTTCCTGGTCACGCTCACGGCCGGCTACGGATGCGCGCTCGTGCTGCATCGGATGTTCCGCGAGCGTCTCGGCGAGAGCGCCGCGCTGTGGGGAGTGGTGTTCTTCTCCGCCGGGCCGCTCGCCGCCCTGCTGCAGGTGGGCTACGCCGAGGCGCTGTTCCTGTTCTTCCTGCTGCTGGCGATCCGCTGCGTGCAGAAGCGACGCTACGGCTGGCTGTACCTGCTCATCCCGCTCATGGGCTTCACGCGACCCGGGGTGCTCGCGTTCGCGCTGTTCCTCGCCCTCTACGGTCTGTGGCGGCTCACCCGTCGCACGGTCGAGCCGGTCACCCGCCGGGATGTCGTGCACATCCTGGCCCTGGGCGCCCTCGCGACGATCGTCGGGTTCTCGTGGCAGGTGATCGCGGCGGTGGTCACGACGGACGCGTCGGCTTATCTGGAGACAGAGCTGGCCTGGCGGCGGCAGTGGGTCGGCGACGCGGGCGGATTCCTGCCGTTCGAGGGGTGGGTGCAGGGAGCGACGTTCTGGTTCCCGCGGTGGGGACTGCCCGCCTGGCTCGGCGTCACCGCCCTGGTTCTGCTGGTGGCCGCTGTCGCCGCCCTTCTCCTGCTCGAGCCGCATGTCCGCAGACTCGGGATCGAAGTGCGCCTGTGGTCGGCGAGTTATCTCGTGTACCTTCTCGCGGTGTTCTTCCCGCAGTCGAGCACGTTCCGTCTGCTGTTCCCGCTCGCTCCGCTGGCCGGTGCGCTCGCCGTTCCCCCGTCCCGGCGGTGGCGGATCGGGGTGCTGGTGGCGTGTCTGATCGGCCAGGTGGTGTGGATCTACAACATGTACACGCTCGGAAACACGTTCTGGCGCATCCCCTGACGGCACATTTCCGTCGACGGGCGGGTGTGCACGATAAACTCGGGAGGCAGACCTCCACAAGAAAGGGAGCCACGATGGCAGCGATGAAGCCGAGAACCGGAGACGGGCCGATGGAGGCCGTGAAGGAGGGGCGCCTCATCATCGTGCGTGTTCCACTCGAGGGTGGGGGCCGTTTGGTCGTCTCTGTGAACGATGCTGAGGCCAAGGAGCTTCACGACGTTCTGGGGGGTGTCGTCAGCGCAGCCTGACGTACGTTCTCGTCTCACACACGAAAAGGCCGGTC
>NZ_DEPK01000196.1:0-39030 GCF_002358725.1 Microbacterium sp. UBA3394 | reverse complement strand
GACCGGCCTTTTCGTGTGTGAGACCGGGTCAGCGAGGCTCTGCGGCGATGGTGGTCAGCTGGAGAAGGCCTTCGCCCACGATCGAGAGAGCGCCGATGACGGCGGATGAGGATTGCGTCTCCTGGATGAGGGAGCGGTATGCGGCTGTCGTCGGGTCGCGCCGCACGGGGTCGGAGACCGCCCCGCCACCGAGCACGCGCGGCACCAGCACCGTGCCGCCGGCGCGCACCAGGCGCAACCCGTGCTCGACGTACTCGATCACACCCTCGGGGTCGGCATCGACGAAGACGATGTCGTAGGAGGCCTCGTTCATGCGCGGGAGCACCTGGGCGGCGCGACCGGTGATGAAACGGGCTCGCGCGGCGGGCACGCGCGCGTCGGCGAAAGCCTGTCGGGCGGCGCCGAGGTGCTCGGGCTCGCTGTCGATCGTGGTGAGGGTCGCGCGAGGCGACCCGTGCAGGAGCCACAGGCCCGACACGCCCGCTCCGGTGCCGATCTCGACGATGTTCAGGGCGGCCGAGGCCGCTGCGATCACCGCGGCCTGGGCGCCGACTTCGGCGCTGATGGGCGCTGCGCCCAATTCCAGCGCGGCCGCGCGGGCACGTGCGATGTGATCGGGTTCGACGACGGACTCCGCCGCGAAGCGCCGATCGGCGTCTTGATCTGCCATGTCCACTCCTTCCGGATCAGCTTAGGTGCCGCATCGCGACGCGCCGCTGAGGCGCGACGGTAATCTGAAGGGGTGTTCAACGGCCTGACGTTCGAGAAGCTGATGCTGATCCTCGTCATCGCCGCCTTCCTGCTGGGACCGGAGCGGCTGCCGCGCTACGCCGAGGCGCTCGCGGGCCTCGTCCGGCGCGTGCGGGATTTCGCGCAGGGCGCGAGGACGCGCATGAAGGACGAGATGGGCGACGAGTTCGACGACGTCGACTGGCGGCAGCTCGATCCGCGCCAGTACGACCCGCGGCGCATCATTCGGGAGGCCCTCCTCGACGACCCGCCGGTTCCCGCCGCGAAGGCCGCGAAAGCCACGACGACAGCGGCTCCGGCGGTGAAGCCCGTCACGAGCAAACTCGAGCCCGGCACGCGGCCGCCCTTCGACAGTGAAGCGACCTGAGGGCGGGTTCGTATCGCCGACATCGCGCGGGCATAGGAGGCGCATAGGAGAGCGCGGTGCACTGATCTCACGACACACGCACCCCATCCGAAGGAGTCGACCATGCGACGACCGGCCCTGACAACCGCCGCTCTCCTCACCTCCGTGCTGCTGGTCAGCGGCTGCGCGGCGACCTCGGCGTCGTCCGACACCGCGACCGCCACGACCACGCCCTCCACCAGTACGGAGTCGACCACGTCCTCGACCGTGGACACCTCCAGCGAGAGCGGCGACATCGACTGGAGCACCCTGCCCACCACCGAGGTGGCGCTCACCGACGACGGGCTCACGATCACCGAGCCCGGAACCTCCGTGCTCACCGGATCATCCACCGGGCAGATCGTCGTCGACAGCGACGGCCTCGTGCGCATCATCCTCGACGGCGTCACGATCGACAGCGCGGACGGTGCGGCGATCCGCGTCGACAATGCCGAGACGACCGTCATCGAGCTCGCCGAGGGGTCGACGAACTCCGTCGCCGACGCTTCGACCCGCAGCGACGAGGAGATCGACGGTGCGATCTACTCCGCGGACGATCTCGTGATCACCGGGACGGGCTCGCTCGAGGTCGCCGCGAACTTCGCGGACGGCATCGTCGGCAAGGACGATCTGTGGATCGAAGCGGGAACGATCGCCGTCTCGAGCGTCGACGACGGCATCCGTGGCACGGACTCGCTCACGGTGACCGGCGGCACGATCGACGTCGACGCCGCCGGGGACGGGATCAAATCCAGCAACGACACCGACGCCGGGGCCGGGCAGCTGGTCGTGTCGGGCGGTGAGATCACCATCACCAGCGGTGACGACGCCGTGAAGGCCGAGCAGCAGGTCACCATCAGCGGCGGAGTGATCGACATCGTGTCCTCCGTCGAGGGTATCGAGGCGCCCGTCATCGTGATCGAGGGCGGTCAGACGAGCGTCAACGCATCGGACGACGGCGTGAACGCGGCCGCCTCGGCCATCGTGACCAGCGGACTGTCGATCTCGATCAGCGGCGGCGACCTCAGCATCGTGATGGGTTCCGGCGACACCGATGCGGTCGACAGCAACGGAGACCTCTCCATCAGCGGCGGCACGATCGACATCACGGCGCAGTCCGCGTTCGACTACGACGGCAGCGGGACCCTCACGGGCGGCACGATCACCGTCAACGGGGAAGAGGTCACGGAGCTGTCGAACCAGATGATGGGCGGCGGCATGGGCGGCGGCGGGCGTCCCTGAGACGACGTCTCCCGAAGAGGCACCCGGTCGCGCTCAGCCGGTCGTGAACGGCAGCGCGCGGCCGGGCAGATCGCGCGGCCGTGCGGCGAGAGCCTTCGCCAGCGCCGTGATGGCGCGCGCGGCCGGGTCCTCCGGGACAGCGATCACGCCGGGCACACCGTCGTCGCCGGCCTGACGGAACGCCGGACTCAGGGGGATCGATGCGACGACCTCCACTGGCTCGGAGGCGGTGGTCAGCGCATCCGCCACCGCGCGTCCGCCGCCGGAGCCGAACACCTCGAGCGCCGTGCCGTCGGGAAGAGACAGGGCGGACATGTTCTCCACCACGCCGATCAGGCGCTGTCCGGTCTGACGGGCGACGAGCCCGCTGCGCACCGCGACGTCGGACGCGGCCGGCTGGGGCGTCGTGACGACGAGCACCTCGGCGTGAGGGAGGAGCTGGCCCACCGAGATGGCGACGTCTCCGGTGCCCGGCGGCATGTCCAGCAGCAGCACGTCGAGGTCACCGAAGAACACGTCGGTGAGGAACTGCTGCACGGTCCGGTGCAGCATCGGACCGCGCCAGGCCACCGCGCCCACCGGCCCGTCGGCGTCACCGCGACGCAGGAACATCCCGATCGAGACGACCTTCACGCCGTACGCGACCGGCGGCAGCATGAGGTCGTCGATCCGGGTCGGCGAGGGTGCTCTGCCGTCGGCGTCGACGAGTCCGACCAGGCCCGGGATGGAGAAGCCGTGCACGTCGGCGTCGATGAGCCCGACGGAGAGGCCCTGTTCGGCGAGCGCCACGGCCAGGTTGGCCGTCACACTCGACTTGCCCACGCCCCCCTTGCCGCTCGTGACGGCGATGACGCGCGTGAGCGAATCGCGGCCGAACGGCATCTGCCGTGCGGGTCGCCCGTCGCGGAGCTTGTCGGTCAGGGCCCGGCGCTCGTCGGGGGTCATCACCCCCACCTCGAGGTCGACGGCGTCGACGCCGGTCACCGCCGCCGCTGCGTCGGTGACATCACGCGAGATGCGGTCGGCGGCGGGGCATCCGACGATGGTCAGAGCGATCGCGACGTGCGCGGTGCCGGCGTCGACGCTCACCTCGCGCACCATGTCGAGATCGCTCAACGGGCGGCGCAGCTCGGGATCGATGACCGAGCCGACGGCCGTGCGGACGCGGGATGCGAGGTCGCTCACGTGGTGGAGGACTCCTTCCGCGGGGCGTCATCGAGGTGCGTGAGCATCTTCTTCAACTCTCCGCGGAGCACGTCTTTGGTGAGCACATCGCCCTTCATGTCGTTGACCGCCATGCGGAGAGCGACGATCTCCCTCGCGAGGTACTCCGTGTCTGCCAGGTTCCGCTCGGCACGCTGTCGGTCCTGCTCGATCTGCACGCGGTCGCGGTCGTCCTGGCGGTTCTGGGCGAGCAGGATGAGCGGAGCAGCGTACGACGCCTGGAGCGAGAGCATGAGCGTCAGGGCGGTGAAGCCATTCGCCGCCGAGTCAAACCGGAGGTCGACCGGCATGAGGGTGTTCCACGCCAGCCACGCCGCGCAGAAACCGCTCAGGATCACCAGGAACGCCGGCGTGCCCATCGCACGTGCGATCCACTCGGTGAACCGCCCGAAGCGATCACGGGAGGGCTGCGGGGTGCGCCCGAGAACACCGGAGCGCCCGCGGGGCGCATCGAGGCCTCTGATGCGGGTGTTCTGCTTGCGCTCGCGAGCCATCATCGCCTCCTCGTGGGGATCGCGGCGGTCGTGGTCGGAACGGCGGGCACCTCGGGGCCCTCCGTCTCGACCGAACGCCAGTCGTCCGGCAGCAGGTGGTCGAGAACGTCGTCGATGGAGACGGCCCCCACCAGGCGTCGCGCGGGATCGACCACCGGTACCGATACCAGGTTGTAGCTGGCGAGCATGCGCGCGACCTCGGACGCCGCCGCCGTCGCGGGGATGGGGTCGACGGAGTCGTCGATGATGGCGCCGAGCCGCTCGTGCGGCGGGTAGCGCAGCATCCGCTGGAAGTGCACGGTGCCCAGGAGCCGGCCCGTGGGGGTCTCGTAGGGCGGGAGGGTGATGAACACCGAGGCCGCCAGCGCCGGATGCAGCTCGTGGCGCCGGATGAGGGCGAGAGCCTCGGCGACGGTCGACTCCGCCGACAGGACGATCGGCTCGTTCGTCATGAGGCCGCCGGCGGTGTCGGGGCCGTACTTCAGCAGGTCGCGCACATCTTGCGCCTCCTCGGGCTCCATGAGGCCGAGGAGCTGCTCCGATCGCACCTTGGGCAGCTGGCCGAGGAGATCGGCGGCGTCGTCGGGTTCCATCGCGTCGAGGATGTCGGCGGCGCGCTCATCGTCGAGCTGCTCGAGGATGTGCACCTGCTCGTCTTCGGGCATCTCTTCCAGCGCGTCGGCCAGGCGGTCGTCGGGAAGCTCCTCGGCCACTTCGATCAGGCGATCCTCGGGGAGATCGAGGAGGGTGTTGGCGAGGTCGGCGGGCTTGAGCTCGGAGAAGCTCGCCACCAGCTGCTCGGCCGATTGCGCTTCGCCCGGCTCCTGGTCTTCGCGCACCTGCGACCAGGTGGCGAAGGTCGTCGCGCCCTTCGAGAAGGGGGATCCTCCCGTCTTGGGTCGCCGCAGGAAGAGCTGGCCGATGTCCCAGTCCCCGAGGCGGCTGCGCTCGATGGCGACGTCCTCGATGACGGCGGTGCCGGATCCGTCGCGCAGGAAGACGCGACGACCGACGAGCTCGGCCATGACCCGCACCTCGCCGCCGCGCTGCTGGAAGCGGCGCACGT
Organism: Microbacterium sp. UBA3394; assembly: GCF_002358725.1. Classification (NCBI taxonomy): domain Bacteria; kingdom Bacillati; phylum Actinomycetota; class Actinomycetes; order Micrococcales; family Microbacteriaceae; genus Microbacterium; species Microbacterium sp. UBA3394. The sequence continues at coordinate 33,869 of NZ_DEPK01000196.1, read as the reverse complement.
TGATCAGGCCGGTGGTGATGACCTGGCCCGGACGGATCGAGGTGACACGGCCGATCGAGAGGAACACGTGACGCCGACCGGGGATCTCCACGATCAGCCCGACGACCCGGGGCGGGTCATCGGCACGGAAGATGACGACCACGTCGCGCACCTTGCCCAGCCGGTCGCCCGCGGGGTCGAAGACGGCGCAGCCGGTCAGGCGGGCGATGAATACCCTCTGCGTGCTCACGATTCCAGCGTAGACCGGCGTCGTGGGAGGATGGAGGAATGAGCATGATCGGCGGACGCGGCTCCCAGGCCACCGGAGAGGTGGGTCCCACGGTCGCGTCGTTCCCGACGTACGAGGCCGCGCAGAAGGCGGTGTCGGAGCTGATCTCCGGGGAGATCCCGGCTCGTGAGATCGCGATCGTCGGCACGGGACTGCGCTCGGTCGAGCGGGTGACCGGCCGTCTCGGGTACGCGTCGGCCGCTCGGTCGGGAGCGATCAACGGGCTGCTCCTGGGGCTGTTGTTCAGCGCCGTGGTCGTACTCGGATCTCCGACGGTTCCCATCCAGGTCTTCGTCGGCGTGCTGTTCGTCGGCATCGCGATCGGGATGCTCTTCAGCATCGTGACCTACTCCCTCGTGCGCCGTCGGCGCGACTACGCCTCGGTGATGGCCGTCGTCGCGGACACCTACGAGGTGACCGTCACGGCCAACAGCCTTCATCGTGCCCGACAGGTGCTGGGCCCCCGGGCGAACGGGCCCGCCGGGACCGACCCCGCCGTGCCCGGCCCCGCCGTGCCCGGCCCTCCCGCACATCCTTCCGACCCGCCGGCTCGCCCGTCGTCCACCGACGCGCCCGACCGGCCGGTCGCGCCGCCGCAGTACGGCGAGCGCGTCGACCCGGATGCGCCGCGCCGCGCCGAGGACGACGTCCCCGGCTCGTGAGCGCCGACACCGTCGAGGTGGAGCTTCCCGCGGGCACGGTGCCGGTGAGTGCCGCCACCGCGGTCCCGGCCGAGCCGTGGGCGGTCCTGGCGGTGGCGCACGGTGCCGGCTCGCGGTTCGATCATCCCGGCGTGACCGGCTTCACCGACGCGCTGAACGCGTGCGGCGTCGCGACGGTGCGCTTCAACTTCCCATACGCCGAGGCTGGTCGGCGCATGCCGGGCCCACCCGCGCACGCGATGACGGCATGGGAGGCGGTCGCCACGAAGGTGACGTCGGAGTTCCCGCATCTGCCGTTCTTCGCCGCGGGGCGCTCCTATGGCGGCCGGATGGCGTCGATGGCCGCCGCAGAAGGCCTCCTGCGCCCCCGGGGATTGATCTATCTCGGCTACCCGCTGCATCCGCCGGGCAAGCCGGAGAAGCCGCGTACGGAGCATCTTCCCGCGATCGTCGTGCCGCAGCTGTTCCTCTCGGGAACGCGCGACGCCTTCGTGCAGCCGCTCGAGCAGCTCGACGAGGCGGTCGCGGCGTGCCGGGACGCCACCCTCGTGACGATCGACGGGGCCGGGCACAGCTTCGAGGTCGCGGGGCGACGTCGATCAGCCGACGAGGCGGCCGCGCACCTCGCGCCGATCGTCGTGGACTGGATGCGCGCCCGGGTTTGAGCGTCTGGTCACCGCCCGGCGGCGTACCCCTGCATGCCGCGGGCGTTCGCGGCTGCCCACAGCACGCCGTCGTCATTCCGTCCCACCGCGGAGACCCTGCCGAGCGCCCACGCGCCCGCGCGCGTGATCCGATGCCCGCGCGCGGCGAGGGCGTCGATCACGTCGTCGCCCAGCCGGTCTTCCACGACCGCGCCCGCCGGGGTCCAGGTGCGCGGCCAGAACGAGTCGGCGAGGGCCGTGGTGTGCAGTGCGGGCGCGTCGATCGCAGCCTGCGGGGAGAAGCCGCCGACGAGGATGCGCAGCAGAGTGAGCAGCTGCCACTGGTCCTGCTGGTCGCCGCCGGGCGATCCGAGCGCCATCCGAGGGCGGCCGTCGCGCAGCACGAGCGTCGGGGTGAGCGTGGTGCGGGGGCGCCGTCCCGGCCGCAGAGCGGACGGTCGCCCCGGCTCGAGCCACGTCATCTGCAGTCGGGTCCCGAGGCAGAAGCCGAGCTCGGGTATCGTCGGCGATGACTGCAGCCAGCCGCCCGACGGCGTCGCGGCGACGACGTTGCCCCACCGGTCGATGACATCGATGTGGCAGGTGTCGCCCCGCGTGTGCCCGGTCCGGTCGACGGTCGGCTCCCCGGTGCCCGCAGCCGCGGCGGGCGAGCCGGTGCGCAGCGGCGGAACGAACGGCGTCGCGCCGCCGGGGGATCCGGGTCGGAAGTCCGCGGCGGCGGTGGGTCCGATGAGGTCGCGACGCGCCGCGAGATAGTCGGCCGACAGGAGCGCCTCGAGGTCGACCTCGTCGTCGCCGAACCAGGCGTCGCGGTCGGCGTAGGCCAGCTTCTGCGCCTCGAGGATGTGGTGGGCGCCCGCCTCCTGCGACGGATCGAGCAGATCGTCGGCGAGCGGCTCGAGCATCCCGAGCACCGCCAGCAGCGCGGGCCCCTGCGTCCACGCGCCGGCCTTGACGATCTCGTGGCCGCGGAAGGTCGCGCTGACCGGCTCCTCGTACCGGGCATCGAATCCCGCGATGTCCTCGGCGGTGAGGACGCCGGCATGGTCCCGGCCGTCGGAGTGACGGTGCGGCGTCGCCGCGAAAGCCGACGCCGCGCGGGCGACCTCGCCCGTCTTCCACTCCCGTCGAGCGGCGTCGACCCGCGCGGCGCGGCCCACGGGGCCGTCGTCGCGCACCGGGCACGTTGCCTGCACGAGGCTCTCCAGGACCTCCGCGTACGCGGCGTTGCGGATCAGCTCGCCCGCCCGCGGAGCCGCTCCGCCGGGCAGCCACTGCGCCGCCGAGGTCGGCCACGACTCCCGGAACAGGCCCTCGACGCGGGCGATCGTGGCCGCCGCGCCCGCCACCAGCGGATGGCCATCGCGCGCGTAGCCGATGGCGTACGCGAGAACGTCGCGCAGCTCCCACGTGCCGTGGTCGCGCAGCAGGAGCAGCCACGCGTCCACGGCGCCGGGCACCGCGGCGGCGAGGGCGCCTGCCCCGGGCACGAGATCGAGACCCTCGGCCCGCAGATGCGCGATCGAGGCGCCGGCCGGCGCCGGGCCCTGGCCCATGAGCACGCGCGGCTGCTCGCCGGCGGGTTGGATGAGGCCGACGAGGTCACCACCCGGACCGTTCAGATGCGGTTCCACGACGTGCAGCACGAAAGCGCCCGCGACGGCCGCGTCGAAGGCGTTGCCACCGCGCTCGAGCACCGCCTGAGCGGTCGCGGTCGCCGTCCAGTGGGTCGAAGCCGACATGCCGAAGGTGCCGGTCAGCGTCGGCCGCGTCGTGAAGGCGGGCTCTTCGGTGTAGCTCACGGCGTCAGGATGTCGCCCGCGCGATCCAGGCCTCGACCTCGTCGGCGGTGCGGGGGATCGCCGCAGAGAGGTTCTCCACGCCGTCCTCGGTCACCAGCACGTCGTCCTCGATGCGCACACCGATGCCGCGGTATTCCTCCGGCACCGTCAGGTCGTCGATCTGGAAGTACAGTCCGGGCTCGATCGTGAACACCATGCCCGGCTCGAGCAGTCCGTCGTAGTACATCTCGCGGCGGGCCTGTGCGCAGTCGTGCACGTCGATGCCGAGGTGGTGACTCGTGCCGTGCACCATGTAGCGGCGGTGCTGCCCGCCGCGGTCGGCGTCGAGGGCCTCCTCCGCCGTCACCGGCAGGAGCCCCCACTCGGCGACCCGGGCGGCGATCACCTCCATGGCGGCCGCGTGGACGTCGCGGAACCTCACCCCGGGCCGGGCGACGGCGAACGCGGCGTCCGCCGCCTCGCGCACCGTCTCGTAGACACGCCGCTGGGTGTCGGTGAAGGAGCCGGAGACCGGGAGCGTGCGGGTGATGTCGGCGGTGTAGAGACTGTCGACCTCGACGCCGGCGTCGACGAGGATGAGATCCCCCGGCGCGACCGCCCCGTCGTTTCGCGTCCAGTGCAGGTAGCACGCGTGCGGCCCCGAGGCGGCGATGGTGTCGTAGCCCTCACCGTTGCCGTCGCTGCGGGCGCGCAGGTGGAAGACGCCCTCCACGACGCGCTCGCCGCGAGGGTGGGCGACGGCACGGTCGAGATGGCGCACGATGTCGTCGAAGCCGCGAGCGGTCGCATCCACCGCGAGGCGCATCTGGGCGATCTCGTAGTCGTCCTTGATCAATCGAAGCTCGGAGACGGCACGCGTGAGGTCCTCATCCTCGCCGAGGACGAGGTCGTCCTCGGCGCCGGCGAAGTCGTCGATGTGCGCGGTCGCGATGCCGAGGTCGACGGCGACGCCCTCCCGCGCGGGACGGGGGCCGATCCAGAACTCCCCGATCGACGCGTCGGCGTAGAACTCCGCGGTGGTGCGGTCGGCGCGCTCGCGGAAGTACAGCGTCGCCGTGTGACCGTCCGCGACCGGGTCGAGCACGAGAACGGAGTCCGGCTCGGAGTCGGAGGCCCAGCCGGTCAGGTGGGCGAAGGCCGAGTGGGCGCGGAAGAGGTAGTCGGTGTCGTTGCTCCGCTGCTTCAGCGAGCCCGCGGGGATCACCAGCCTTCTTCCGGGGAACGACGAAGACAGCTTCTTGCGCCGGGCTGCCGCGAAGGGGGCCTGGTCACGCTGCGGCGGTGCGGAATCCGGCCGCGGGGCCCACCCGGTGGAGATGGTGTCGAGGAAGCCCTGCGGAAAGGGCTGCCGACGATTGGTGCCGCTGTCGTGCGTGGTCTCCGCCGTCTCGGTCGCCGCGATCGTGTCGCTGTCGCCAGTGCTCATCTGTTCAGTCTCGCACTTGTGAGCCCGGGCGTCACCGGGCCGATCATCGGGGCTCGTACTGCACCACGAGAGGTCGGTGGTCGCTGCCCGAGCCGTCGGTCGACTGCAGCACGAGCGACCCGGTCGCCACCCATGACGGCGATGCGAGGATGTGGTCGATGGGTGCGCCCACGTGGGAGGGCAGCTGCGAAGGCCACGTGCCGACGGCGCCGTTGCCGGTCTCCGAGGCCGCGTCCAGGCATCGACCCAGCGTGCCGCCGTCGATTCCGTAGGCGGCAAGATGGTCGACCGTGGCGTTGAAGTCACCCGCCATGATGACGTTGTCCTCGGCGCACTGGTCGGCGAGCCACTGCAGGTCGCTGCGCCACTGCGCCATGTCGTCGACGCGCGGGGCGACCGCGTGGGCCGCGACGACGGTCGGACCGTCGCCGGAGGTCGGCATCACGACCGCGCTCGGGACGGTCGAGGTGTTGCTCGAGCCGTCCTGCGAGGATTCGATGACGGCGTAGTCCCCGAGGTCGGGGGAGATGAGGATCGTCGTCGAGAGGGCATCCCATCCGGCGTCCTGGCTGCCGAACGTGGCGTGGTGCACCCACATGGGGCGCCCATAGTCCCGCATCGCGATCGCGACCTGCTCACCTGTCTCCGCGCTCGTCTCGGGCAGGGTGACGATGTCGGCCTGCATCGCCACGGCGATCTCGGCTATCGACGCCGCCGACGTGTTCCCGCTCCCGGCGGTGTTCCAGGTCATCACCCGGATGCTCTCCTCGGTCGACGCGGGGAGGGCCTCGGTGCCCCACCCGCGCCCGTACAGGATCGCGCCGTTGCCGGCCGCGGCCAGCAGGCACACGATCGCGAGGGTCGTGGCGAACGCCCGGAGCGGTCGGATCAGCGCGACCAGCAGCGCCAGCAGGGCGAGCACCACGAAGGCGGCTGCGACGAGGCCTCGGAAGGAGACGATCTGCGCGATGGGGAATCGGTCCTGGACGCGGAACACGTCGGGTACCGTCACGATCGCCGCCGCGAGCGCGAACGCCGCAGCGGCGACGAACCCGAACACGCGCAACACGACACGAACCCTATTCGCGCAGACTGAAAGAAGCGTCAAGGTCGGCACGGTGCGCCCTGGATCGCCCTTCCGGCCGGGCATCGGACGCGCTGGCGGACGCTACCCTCGGAAGAATGCAGCGGTCGGGTCGATGTGAGGGGCCGGGCGATCTGCATCTGCACTCGACGCACTCCGACGGGACCGAGCCGCCCGCGCAGGTCATGGCCGCAGCCCACGCGCACGGCATGCGCACCGTGGCGCTCACCGATCACGACACGACCTCCGGGTGGGCGGAGGCGGCAGACGCCGCGACGTCGCTGGGCATGACGTTCGTGCCCGGCATGGAGATGTCCTCGCAGCACGAGTGGCGCAGCATCCACGTGCTCGCCTACCTGTTCGACCCGGACGAGCCGCGCCTGCGCGCGATGACCGACCGCGTGCGTCGCTCGCGGCTGCAGCGAGCTCGGATCATGGCCGACCGCATCGCGCGCGACTACGACATCACGTGGGAGGACATCGTCGCCCAGACGAGCACCGGCGCGACCGTCGGACGCCCGCACATCGCCGACGCCCTCATCGCCCGCGGCGTCGTCGCCGACCGCGGCGAGGCGTTCTCGACGATCCTCGCAACGGGCGGCGACTACTACGTGTCGCTGTTCTCGCCCGACCCGGTCGAGGCGGTCGAGCTCATCGTGGGCGCCGGGGGAGTGGCGATCATCGCGCATCCGGCCGGCCGGGCCGGGATCCCGCCCAAGCGCCTGCTGACACGCATGCTGGATGCGGGACTTGCCGGCTTCGAGCTCGGTCACCGCGAGAACCTCCCGGCCGCGGTGGCGACACTGCGCGCGCTCGCCGACGAGCGGGATCTGATCGTCACCGGATCCAGCGACTACCACGGGCTCGGAAAACCCAATCAGCCGGGAGAGCACACCACGAGCGAGGCGATGCTCGAGCGACTGATCGACCGCGGGACGGGCTGCGCGCCGGTCTTCCCGTGAGCGGTGATGCCGCTCAGGCGGTGCCGGCCGCGCCCTCGCGCGGGCCGCGCGGTCCTCGCCGGCGACGGCGGCGCGGCGCGGGGCGTCCGTCGTGGTGCTCCTTGCCCTGACCGTCGTGCGTGCCGGCCCCGTCGCTCTCGCGGTCGGATGCGTCCGCGCCGCGCGCGGCTTCGCCCTCCGCCGGGCGGGGTCCGCCGTCGGATCCGGTGCTGCGGCGGCGGCGACGGCGTCGCGGCGACCCGTCGCCGCCGTCACCGGCTTCGCGTCGGGGTCCGTCGGCCTTCTGGGCCTTCGGAGCGGTCGCCATGCGCCCCTTCGTGCCCGCCGGGATGTCGAGGTCCGTGTACAGGTGCGGGCTCGACGAGTAGGTCTCGGTCGGCTCGGGCTGGCCGAACTCCAGCGCTCGGTTGATGAGCGCCCACTTGTGCAGGTCGTCCCAGTCGACGAAGGTCACCGCGATGCCCGTGCGCCCGGCCCGGCCGGTGCGGCCCGCGCGGTGCAGGTAGGTCTTCTCGTCGTCGGGGATGGTGTGGTTGATCACGTGTGTGACGTCGTTGACGTCGATGCCGCGCGCAGCGACGTCGGTGGCGATCAGGACATCCTTCTTGCCCGCCTTGAACGAGGCCATCGAGCGTTCCCGCGCCTCCTGGCTCATGTCGCCGTGCACAGCGGCGGCGTTGAAGCCCCGGTCGCCCAGTTCGTCGACGAGCTTCTGCGCGGCCCGCTTGGTGCGCGTGAAGATCACCGTCTTGCCGCGGCCTTCGGCCTGCAGGATGCGCGCGATGACCTCGTCCTTGTCGAGCGAGTGGGCGCGGTAGACGAGATGGCGGATGTTCGCCTGGGTGAGACCCTCGTCGGGGTCGTTCGCCCGCATGTGGATCGGGTTGGACATGAAACGCCGGGCGAGGGTGACGATCGGCCCCGGCATGGTCGCGGAGAACAGCTGCGTGTGGCGCACGGCCGGCACCTTCTGGAAGATCTTCTCGATGTCGGCGAGGAAGCCGAGGTCGAGCATCTTGTCGGCCTCGTCCAGCACGACCTCGGTGGCGTTGGAGAGATCGAGCAGACGCTGATTGTTGAGGTCGATCAGGCGTCCGGGCGTGCCGACGACGATCTGTGCTCCGGCCTTCAGCTGGTCGATCTGACCCTCGTAGGCCTTGCCGCCGTAGATCGCCACCACCGAGGTGGAGCGGTTCGAGGTCAGCATGTCCATGTCTTCGTAGACCTGCACCGCGAGCTCACGCGTGGGCACGACGATGAGCGCCTTCACCCCCGGCTCGGGGTTGTGGCCAAGACGCTGGACGACGGGGATGCCGAACCCGAACGTCTTGCCGGTGCCGGTCTTGGCCTGCCCGATGATGTCCTGCCCCGGCAGGCCCAGCGGGATCGTCTGCTCCTGGATGGGGAACGCGTCGACGATTCCTCGTGCGGCGAGGGCGTCGACGATGTCCTGGTCGACGCCGAGTTCGGCGAAGGTGGTCACGGTGTGGGAACCCGTCCGGCAGTGAGACGCTGCCTGTGGTCGGCCCCGGGCGCATCCGTGGCGCACGCTGGGGCGAAAGTGTGTCCACGCCCTTCTCTCAACCACGGGCGCGGTGCCCCGATCCGACGCCGGGGACCGAACCAGGATAGCCGAGGGCGCCGCGCACGCCGCGCGGCGGGCCGCGCGGACCCGCGTGGCGGCCTAAGGTGGAGGCCGTGGTGACCTGGTTCTGGCAGCGGCGTCCGCAGGGGCGCCTGCTTCAGCTTCGCTCCCGCGGCGAGCTCGGCGACGCGATGCGGGTGGACTTCGAGGAACTCGCCCCGGAGATCGCCACCTACCTCGGCCAGGCCGCCTATCTTCAGCTGGGGTTCTTCGAGACGCTAAGCGAGCTCATCCAGACCACGCCGGAGCTCGCGCAGAAGGAGGCCGTGTCGCGCGCCGCGGGTGCCGCGCTGACCAAGCACGAGGAGCTGGTGGCGCTCATCCGCGATCGCGGTGAGGACCCCACCAATCTGATGCTGCCGTTCCGCGAGCCGCTCGATGCCTTCCGGCGGGCGACGCACGGTCGACGGCCGCAGGAGACGATGCTCTCCGTGCACATCACCGCGGGGCTGCTCGATGACTTCTACCTCGCCCTCTCGGCCAGCTACGGCGAGGCCGGCCGCCGCGTGGCTCGTGTGCTTCGCGCCGACAACGACCGCCAGGCGATCGTCGACATCGTCGCCGAGACGATCGCCAGCGACCCCGAGTGGAAGGCGCTCCTTGCCATGTGGGGGAGACGCCTGGTGGGCGACACCCTCCTGATCGCCCGATCGGCTCTTCGCCCGACCGCGCTCGACGCCGACGACGAGGAGAAGGTCGAGCCGGTCTTCACCGAGCTCATGGCAGCTCATTCACGACGCATGGACGCGATGGGCCTGGCTGCCTGAGGGCCCGGCCGGGTGTTCCGGCTACGACCGTCAGTCGATTCCGAGCGCTGCCCTCTCGCGGGCATCGTGCGTCAGGCGAACCCTCGCCAGCAGAAGCGCCGCCGGCCAGCACACCACCGCCGGCACGACGAACGCCGACAGCCACGGCCACAGCGAGTCGATGCCGATGCCGGCCCAGGTCAGGGCGAGCCACGCCACCCCGGCGGCGATGGTGCCGAGAACCGGGATGACCGCCGCCCCGCGCGTCTGGCGATGGGGCACCTGGAGGTGAGCGGCGATCCCGATCGCCGCGCCGATGATGAGGGCGATGAGGATCTGCATCGATCAGGCGACGAAGCCGACGCGGCGGGATTCCTCGCTGCCGAGCTCGACGTAGGCGAGCGCCGCGGTGGGCACCAGGTAGGAGTTGCCCTTCGCGTCGGCGAACTCGATGTGCGCGGCGCCGGAGTCCAGAGCCGTCGCGACGGAGCTCTTCACGTCGGCGGCCGACTCGTTCGTGTCGAAGTTCAGCTCACGTCCGGTGTTCGCGATGCCGATGCGGATCTCCACGTCACATACCTCCTGGCGACTCGGGCCGGTACGGCCCGCACCCGCGGGGTTCTGCGGGTGCACGGCCAGCCTACGGCACCCGCACGCCCGGCTCCCGGGCCTCGCGCACGCTCTGGGCGAACGCGCGCGGGCCGGGACCGGGATGTCGGCGGCGGCGGCTAGCGTCGTGGCGTGATGACTTCCGTCGCGAGCGCCTTCCCCGCGTCCGCCGCCGACGCCGCGTCCGGCCCAGGGGTGCGCGCGGAGAACCTCGACGATGCGCAGCGCGCGGTCGTGGCGTCGGCGATCGGGGCATCCGGAGTCGTCGTCGGCGCACCGGGCACGGGCAAGACCACCGCCGTCGTCGCCCGCGTCGTGGCGCTCGTCGAACGCGGGGTCGACCCGGACGAGATCGTCGTGCTCACGCCCTCCCGGCAGACCGCGACGGCGTTGCGGGACCGCCTGGCCGTCGCGGTCGGCACGGCGACGTCGGGGCCGCTCGCGCGGTCGGTGGCCTCCTTCGCGTTCGCGATCGTGCGATCGTGCGCCGTCGCGGCGGGCGCCGAGCCGCCCCAGCTCCTCACCGGCGGCGACGAGGACCAGATCATCCACGACATGCTCGACGGCGACGCAGAGGACGAAGCGCTGCCGGGGGCGGTGAGCCGATGGCCGTCCGGGCTCGGGGCCGGCATCCGTGACACCACGGGTTTCCGATCCGAGGTGCGCGCCTTCCTCGCCGAATGCGCGACGCTCGGGCTGGACCCTGTGCGGCTGGACGCTCTCGCAGCCGACCACGACGTCGCGGAGTGGCGCGCGATGGCGTCGTTCCAGCGCGAGTACGTGCGCGTGCGCGCCGGGATGCGCGGCGCCCATCGCGATGCCGCGGGCCTGGTCCGCGAGGCGGTCAGCCTGGTCGCAGCGGGAGCGGTGGGGGTGGAATCGATCGCGCGCATCCGTCATCTGCTCGTGGACGACGCCCAGGAGATGACGGCCGGGGCCGTCGATCTCCTCGACGCCTGCCGTGCGCGCGGCATGAGCGTGCTCGCGTTCGGTGACCCCGATGTCGGTTCCGGAGCGTTCCGCGGCGCGACGCCGCAGAACTTCGCCCGCCTGGCGCGCGTCCTCGGGTCGGTCGCTGTGCTCGGCGCCGCGCACCGGGGCACAGCGCACTCGACCGACGTCGTTCGCCGGGTCACCCAGCGGATCGGAGCCGCGGGGGTCGTCGCGCACCGATCCGCGCCCGGGGATGGCGTGCCCGACGGATCGGTGCGCGCCGTGACGGTCCGCTCGGCCGCCGAGGAGTACGACGTCATCGCCCGGATGCTGCGGGAGCGACACGTGCACGACGGCGTTCCGTGGCGCGAGCTCGCCGTGATCGCCCACGACACCCGTCAGGTGACCGGTCTGCAGGCCGAACTGTCTGCGCGTGACGTGCCCGCCCTCTCGCCCGGTTCCGCCCAGGCCCTCGGACAGATCGCACCCGTGCGCGATCTGCTGCGCCTGATCGAGATGGCCGCCGCCGACCGGTGGAGCGCGGATGAAGTCACGGACGCGCTCCTCGGCGTGACCGGGCGACTCGACCCGATCGAGCTGCGCCGGCTGCGGTCCGCCCTCCGGCACGCCGAGGTGGCCGCCGGCGGCGAGCGTGCGGGTCGGGAGCTCCTGCTGGCCGCGATGCGCAGCCCCGTCGAGTTCGACATCATCGATGCGCGCGAGGCGCGACGCGCCGCCGCGCTCGCGCGGACCCTGGCTCATCTCCGCGACGAGCTGGAGCGGGGTGCGAGCGCCCACGAGCTGCTGTGGGCGGCGTGGGAGCGGTCCGGCCTGCAGAAGCCGTGGGCGCGGACCGCAGCGGGTCACGGTCCGATCGCGGATCAGGCCGGGCGGGACCTCGACGCCGTCGTCGCGCTCTTCCAGGCGGCGAAGCGGTTCGGTGAGCGCTCCGTCGACGCCGACCCGCGTGTCTTCGTGCGCAGCGTGCTCGATGCGCGTGTCGCCGAGGACCGACTCGATCCGCCTCCGCACGACGACGTCGTGCGCGTGCTCACTCCGGCGGCGTCGCTCGGGCTCGAGTTCGACACCGTCGTCGTCGCCGGCGTTCAGGAGGGGGTGTGGCCGAACACCCGCCTGCGCGGAGGACTGCTGCACACCTGGCGCCTGGCCGACGCTCTCTCGCGCGATGACGAGCATGCCCCGTCGACCCTGGACCGACGTCGCGCCGCGATGCACGACGAGCTGCGGCTGCTGGTGCGGGCGCTCAGCCGCTCCCGGGCGCGCACCGTCGTGACCGCGGTGGACGACGACGACACCGGCCCGAGCGTTTTCTTCGAGTTCCTCCCGCCCGCCGAGTCGGTCGCCGTCGAGCATCCGCTGTCGCTGCGCGGCCTCGTCGCCGCCCATCGGCGCACGCTCACGACGACGCGCGCGATCCTCGACCCCGGCGCGGCGGCGGCCGCTCGCGCGCACGCGGCCGCACAGCTGGCCCTGCTCGCCGACGCGGAGGTGCCCGGGGCGGACCCGACGCACTGGTACGGCGTTGCCGGACCGACCTCCACCGGCCCGCTGCGCGACCTCGAGCGCGAGCACATCCGCGTGTCCCCCTCACGCCTCCACGCGCTGGAGGAGTGCGAGCTCAACTGGGTGATCGCCGACCTCGGTGGAGACCCGGGCGGCGTCACGGCGGGGCTCGGCACGATCGTCCACGCGGCGCTCGAGCATGCCGTCGAGACGTCGGAAGAGGCGCTGTGGGCCGTCGTCGAGGCGCGCTGGGGCGAGCTCGCCTTCGAAGCCGGCTGGCGTGAGCGCGCCGAGAAGGCGCGTGCGCGCGACCTCATCCGGCGCCTGCACGCCTATCTGCGCCGCTTCGACGGCGACGGGGGTCGCCTGATCGGCGCGGAACCGCACTTCGAGGTCCCCCTCGCCGTCGTCGGTGCCGAGGACGCACCTCACGGCATCGTGCTCTCGGGATACATCGACCGCGTCGAGCTCACGCCGGAGGGCACTGTCGTGATCGTCGACCTCAAGACCGGGAAGCGGGAACCGCAGACGGACGCGAAGGTGGCCGACAACCCGCAGCTGGCCGCGTACCAGCTCGCGTTCGAGTCCGGTGCCATTCCCGAGGCGGTGGGGCATCCCCCGGGCGGCGCGCAGCTGCTCGTGCTGCGACCCACGTCGAAGGCGGACTACGTCACGCCACGCCAGCCGCCGTTCGACGAGGAACGCCGCGCGGCGTTCCACGCCCGCATCCAGGAGGCCGTCGCCGTCATGCGGGCGACGTCCTTCGCCGCACCCTACGAGGAGCACTGCCGCGACGAGCACGCCTACGGGCTGTGCCGCATCCACACCATCGGGGCGGTGAGCGCGTCGTGACCGTTCCCGCCGTCGTCCTCGCCGCGGCGCTCGGTCAGTACCCTCCGACGCCGGAGCAGACCGCCGTCATCGAAGCCCCGCTCGCTCCGGCGCTCGTGGTCGCGGGAGCCGGGAGCGGCAAGACCGAGACGATGTCGGGACGGGTGGTGTGGCTCGTCGCGAATCGACTCGTGCGCCGGGACGAGGTACTCGGTCTCACCTTCACGCGCAAGGCCGCCGGTGAACTCGCCGACCGCATCCAGAGGCGGCTGGCGCGGCTGGCCGAGTTCGACGCGCGAGGTCTGCTGCCGCACCTCGAGCGCCTTCACGCCGAGGGGCGGCTCGAGGTGTTCGCACGCATCGAGCGCGCGGGGGGTCCGGCCCTCGCGCGACGTGCGGCGATGGAGGAGCTCGCCGTCGCCGTCGGCGCCACGCCGCGCGCGGCCGGAGAGCTCGACGACGAGTTGCTGCACCGGCCGACCGTGTCGACGTACAACGCGTTCGCCGACCAGATCGTGCGCGAACACGCCGTGCGTATCGGCCGCGACGCCGAAGCCGCGGTGCTGAGCGAGTCGGCGGCGTGGCTGCTCATGCGGCGCGTCGTCTTCGCGTCCGACGATGAGCGCCTCGAGGAGCGGGGCGAGGCGGTGCGATCCATCGTCGATGCGGCGCTGCGCATCGCACGCGACGCGGTGGACAATCTCGTCGACCCCGAGGAGCTCGCGGCGTTCCCCGAGCGCTTCTCGGGTGTGCTCGAGCGGCCCTCCACCACCAAGCGCACCGTCGTCTACAGAGACGTCGAGGTCGCCGAGAACAACGTGCGCGCGCTGACGCTGCTGTCCGACCTCGCGCGCGAGTACGCGGCGCAGAAGCGACGCCTCGGCGTCATCGACTTCTCCGATCAGGTCGCCGGCGCCCTCGAGGTGGTCGCGGCGCATCCGCCGGCGGCCGACGAACTGCGCGACCGCTATCGGGTCGTGCTGCTGGATGAGTACCAGGACACCTCCGTCGCCCAGACCGATCTGCTTGCGTCTCTGTTCGCCGGAACGGCGGTGATGGCCGTCGGGGATCCGCATCAGGCGATCTACGGCTGGCGGGGGGCGAGTGCCGGCAACCTCGGCGGATTCGTCGACGCATTCGCTTCGGAGCAGACCTGCGCGCGCTTCGCGCTCCTGACGAGCTGGCGAAACGGCATCGGCGTCCTCGACGCCGCGAACGCGGTGCTCGCGCCGCTCGCCACCTCCTCGCCGGTCGCCGTCGCCGAGCTCCGGCCGCGACCGGATGCACCGGCCGGGGAGGTCGAGATCGGCTTCGACGACGCGCTGGACGCCGAGACCGATCGGGTGGCACGGTGGTTCACCCGGGTCCGCGCGGAGCGTTCCGCGCGAGGACGTGCGACCACCGGTGCGATCCTGTTCCGATCCAAGAAGCACATGGTGCGCTTCGGCGACGCCCTCGCGCGGCACGGCATCCCGCATCGCATCCTGGGCCTCGGCGGCCTGCTGTCGACCCCCGAGGTCGTCGATGTCGTGAGCGCACTCCGGGTGATCAGCGACCCGTCGGCGGGCTCGGCCCTCATCCGACTCCTCGCCGGTCCGCGCTGGAGCATCGGGCTGCCGGACCTGCGCGAGCTGTCGGCGCTGTCTCGACGTATCGCGTCGCACGACGAGGCGCTGCGGCCCCTTCCGGCAGAGGTCGTGGCGACGATCCGCGGAAGCGCCGCGGACGATGCCGGGTCGTTGTCGGACGCTCTCGACTTCGTCGTGCGCCACGGCCCAGACCACGGCTGGCTCTCGGGGTTCACCCGCGAAGCGGTGACGCGCCTCACCGAGGCGGGCGCGGTCTTCGCGGGACTCCGTCGTGCCGTCGGCATGCCCCTACCCGAGCTCGTGCGCCTCATCGAGAGCGAGCTGCGCCTGGACATCGAGCTCGCCGCCAACGAGTCTCGCGGACCCGCGCGCATCGCCTCGGCCCAGCTGCGCGCATTCGTCGACGAGCTGCACGCCTTCCTCGCCGCCGACGAGACCGGTTCGATCGCGAGCCTCCTCGCGTGGCTCGATCACGCCGAGCAGCTCGACGAGTTCGCGCCGCGCACCGAGCCGCCCGAGGACGACGTCGTGCAGCTGCTCACGATCCACGGGTCCAAGGGGCTGGAATGGGACGCCGTGGCCGTGGTGCGGCTCGTGAAGGACGAACTGCCCAGCGCCCCGCGCGACACGAAGGGCTGGCTCGGCTTCGGCGTGCTCCCTTACGCTTTCCGCGGCGACGCCGCCTGGCTTCCGGACTTCCGGTGGCGCGCGGACCTCGCCGAGACCCAGCAGGACCTCAAGACGAATCTCGACGCCTTCGTGGCCGAGAACCGTGCCCGTCAATTCGACGAGGACCGGCGGCTCGCCTACGTCGCGGTCACACGCGCGCGGGATCACCTGCTCCTGACCGGCTCGACGTGGTCCGGCACCAAGCGTCCTCGCGAACGGAGCGTCTTCCTCGAAGAGGTCGCTCGCGCGATCGGCACGGAGCTCCCCGCGGACGAGGTCGGCGAGAACCCGTATCTCGGCGAACGACGCGTGCTGCACTGGCCTCTCGATCCGCTCGGGGAGCGACGCGAGCTGGTCCTGTCCGCCGCGGGCGCGGTCGGTGACGCGATCAGCGCGCCGCGCACCCGGCCCGACGACGATCTGGCCCTGCTCCTGGCCGAACGCGAAGCTCGCGCGCGACCCCGTTCGGGCGGTGCGCCCACGCGCATCGCGGCATCCCGCTACAAGGACTTCGTGTCGGACTACGACGGCACCGTCGCGCGGCTGTCACGGCCGTTGCCGGAACGACCGTACCGGCAGACCCGGCTCGGGACGCTGTTCCATGCGTGGGTCGAGCACCGGTCGGGCCTCGTGGGCGCGGGAGGATCCCTCGACGACGCCCTGTGGGAGTCGGACGACGAGTCGGCCGACGCTCCGGCTGCCGGCGACGCCGATGCGGATGCGCTCGGCGCGCTGCGGCGCACGTTCGAGCGCAGCGAGTGGGCACCGCTGCAGCCTCTCGAGGTCGAATCCGAGATCGACTTCACCATCGCCGACCTCGACGGCGCCACGCACGTGGTCATCTGCAAGCTCGACGCGGTCTACCGCCGCGACGACCGCGACGGACGGATCGAGATCGTCGACTGGAAGACCGGCGCGCCGCCGCGGAACGACGCCGAACGCGCCGAGCGCATGCTGCAGCTGGAGCTCTACCGTCGGGCCTACCACCACAAGCACGGTGTTCCGCTCGCAGAGATCGACGTGGCGCTGTACTACGTCGCCGACGATCTCGTGCTGCGCGCCTGACCCGGCCGGAGGGGTGCTTCAGTCGGCGAGCCAGCGGCGGAGCGCGGCGTCGGATGCTCGCTGCGCTTCGGCCGCATCGTCGGGCTCTTCGGGGTCATCGGCGGTGCGGGTGGCGGCGCGGCGGGCCGTGTCGGACCCGGTGGCGGTGACCAGGGGTCGCGGCACGTCGCGCTCGGTGATCGGGGCGCGTGAGACGGGTGCGGGCAGGTCTTCGTCGGCCAGCGGCGCGGTCTCGGCGAAGGTGATATCCGACCAGATCGGCTCGGGAGCCTTCACCTCCGGCGCATCATCATCCACCGGCTGCTCATCGAGGAGGGGTCCGGTCGCCGATCGCGCCCGCTCGACGGCACCGGCCAGATCGGTCGTCGACTGAGCATCGTCATCCGAGAGCCACGTCGACAGCTCCTCGGGATCGTACGTGTCGGTGTGCATCGACGTGTCCACGCCCGCGGCGGGAGCCTCGGGCGTGCGGTCCAGGAGCGCCAGGGCCTCGTCGACGCTCGAGCCCGCCCGGGGCACCACATCGTCGTGCCCGACCCCCTCGGCGAGCGACTCCAGCAGTTCCACGGCGTCGTGGACGATGTCTTCGCGCCCCGATTCGTCGCCGTGGACGAGCCAGCGTGCGAATTCCAGCTCGGCGTACATGCGGGCACGCTCGCGCACCAGGCCGTCCGGTGCGCGCCCGCTCGCCGCGCCGTAGGCGTCGAGGACGTCGTCGGCGGCGTCGGGCGCCCCCGCGAGCCATTGCAGATCGACAGCCGGGTCTCCGACCTGGAGCCCCTGCCACTCCAGCAGACCCACGACGGCGGGTGCATCGTCCACCTCATCGAAGAGGAACGAGGCCGCGGTCGCTCCGCCGAGCGTCACCGCCGACTCGAAGCGCCAGAGCTGCTCCGACGACACCGCGCGGCGCCATCTCGCCAAGAGCGGAGCGGGGACCCGACGCGTCGCCTCAGCGCGATCGAGCAGGTGCGTGACGTCGTCTCGTACCTGCGAGGGGGTGCGCACCGGCAATCCCTCGGCGCGGACGATCGACGGGGGCAGGCCGTGCAGTGCGGCGAGGGCTTCACCCAGTGAGGTGGCCACACCGCGCCCGGCGGGGATGTGAGCGGCATCCACCCGGTACCCCTCGAGGAGGTCGACCACCAGCACGCGGTGCGCGTCGAGCGACGTCTCGCCCAGAAGCTCGGGCGCGCGGTACGGCAGCAGACTGCGCACGCCCGGCGTGAGCGCCCGCAGCGCCCGGGCCTCGGCGGCCAGGTCGGCCGAGCCTGCGGCGTCCACGGGCACGCGGACCACCACGCGTCGTCCGTCGTCGAGCTCGGCGACAGCCGCGTCGTACCGGCCGGCCGCTCCCTCGGTCAACGCTCTCACCGCGACCACGACGGCCTGCGGAAGAGCCGATGTCACCGTCGCGGCTAGAGTGAGAGGTGAGCGTGCCATGAGCCCAGGGTAGGTCGGTGACCCCCGCGCCCGGCCGCGCCACGCCCGGCTCCGCGACCAATGCAGGAAGGTCCTCGATGACGGCGCAATCGCATCCTCCCGTCGCCATCGGGCTGGCGGTCGACCGGTCGGCCGAGGAACGAACGCTCGACGGACTCATCGATGCGGCCGTGGCCGACAAGGACACGGTCGTGCTCGCGCTCGCTCGCGATGCGGCTCCGCTGGCCGCCCGCGACGCGCTGGCCTGGATGTCGCCCTGCGAGGTGCCCGCGCCCGATGAGTGGGCATTCCTCGGCCGTCGCCCCGACGGCCGTGCCGTGCTCGCCGCCGTCTACGTCGACGATGAGCCGCCGTTCGACGCTCCCGGCGGGTGGGGCGGGCTGCGGGTGGTGGGGGCCGACCTCGACCCCGCCGAGGCAAGCGTGTTCACCGAAGCGCTCAGCCTCGCCCGCTGGCTGCGCGATTCCCCCTTCTGCCCCGCGTGCGGTACGCGCACCGACGTGCGCATGTCCGGGTGGTCCCGACACTGCGCGTCCTGCGGGCGCGAGCACTTCCCCCGGACCGACCCCGCGGTGATCGTCGCGGTCACCCACCCGCACGATCCCGACCTGCTGCTGCTCGGCTCGAACGTGCTGTGGGGCGAGGACCGATTCTCCTGCTTCGCCGGGTTCAACGAGGCCGGGGAGTCCCTCGAGGACACCGTCGCGCGAGAGCTGTACGAAGAAGCGGGCGTCGCGTTGACGGATGTGCGCTACCGCGGGTCCCAGTCCTGGCCGTATCCCCGTTCGCTCATGGTCGGCTTCCTCGCCACGGCGGTCGACGCTCACGCGGTGCGCCCGGACGGCGAGGAGATCGTGGCGGTGCGGTGGTTCCACCGCGATGAGATCGGTGCCGCTCTGTCGGGCCGCGGCCCGGTGCAGCTCCCCGGGCCCGCTTCGATCTCGCGCCGCCTCATCGAAGGCTGGCACGGCGGGGTCGCGTGAGCGCGCTCGACGGACTGGACGACCGCCAGCGAGAAGCCGCACGCGCCCTGCGCGGGCCGGTCGCGGTGCTCGCGGGCGCGGGCACCGGCAAGACCCGGGTGATCACCCATCGCATTGCGCACGGCGTGGAGACGGGAGCTTTCACGCCGAATCGCGTGATGGCGGTCACCTTCACGGCGAAGGCGGCCGGCGAGATGCGCGGGCGGTTGCGGGCGCTCGGCGTCGGCGGGGTGAGCGCACGCACCTTCCATGCCGCGGCGCTGTCCCAGCTGAACTACTTCTGGCCCACGCTCGCCGGCGACAGCGCCCCGGCCGTCGTCGACAACAAAGTGCGGCTGCTCGCGCATGCCGCCGACACGGTGGGGATGGACCCGGACACCGGGACGCTTCGTGACATCGCGTCGGCGATCGAGTGGCGCAAGGTCACGATGCGTTCGATCGAGGATTATGCGACGGCGCGTCCCGACGGCGTCGGGCGCTACGACATCTCGCGCATCGTCGACCTGCAGCGGGCCTACGAGAAGCTCAAGGACGAACGGCGCCAACTCGACTTCGAGGACGTGCTTCTGGCGTGCGCGGGCATGCTCGAGACCGAACCGGCGGTCGCGCATGCCGTGCACGAGCAGTACCGCCACTTCACCGTCGACGAGTTCCAGGACGTCTCACCTCTGCAGCATCGGCTGCTCGAGCTCTGGCTCGGCGACCGCCGGGATCTGTGCGTGGTGGGGGACGCCAGTCAGACGATCTACTCCTTCGCCGGCGCCGACGCGCGGTATCTCCTGGAATTCGCCCATCGGCACGCGGACGCGACGGTCGTGCGTCTCGAAACGAGCTATCGGTCGGATGCGGGCATCCTGCACGCGGCCAACGAGCTCATGCGCGGTCGCCCCGGCGCGCTCCGGCTGGAGCCCTCGCGCGTCCCCGCGTCCGACGGGGCGGCCCGGGAGCCGGAGGCGACCGCCTACGAGGACGAAGCGGCCGAAGCCCGTGGAATCGCCGCGGCCGTCGCGCGGCGATTGAGCTCCGGCGCCGATCCCGCCTCGATCGCCGTGCTCTACCGCGCGCACGCGCAGTCGGCGGAGATCTCCGCCGCGCTGTCGGATGCGGGGGTGCCCACCACGGTGCTCGGCGGGCGGCGATTCTTCGACATGCCGGAGGTGCGACAGGCGGTGCTCGCCCTCCGCGGGGCATCGGTCGCGCCGATCGACGGCGACTTCGTCGACGCGGTGCGCGACGTGCTGCGCTCCCTCGGGTTCACCGCCGAGGCGCCTCCGGCCGGCGGCGCCCTCCGCGACGCCTGGGAGGCACGGGCTGCTCTGCTGCGCCTGGCCGAGGAGGCCCCCGAGGGCACGACCCTGCGTGCGTTCACCGATGAGCTCACCGCCCGTGCCAAGACGCAGGACGAACCCGCGCTGCGCACGGTCACGCTGGCGACACTCCATGCGGCGAAGGGCCTCGAGTGGGACCACGTGCACCTGGCCGGTCTGGCCGAGGGACAGCTGCCCATCTCGTACGCGCAGTCCTTCGAGCAGATCGACGAGGAGCGTCGACTCGCCTACGTCGGGATCACGCGGGCACGGCGAACGCTGTCGCTGTCCTGGGCGCGGGGGGTGCGAGATCGGGATCCGTCGCGGTTCCTGCAGGAGATCGGCATCCGCAGCGCTCGGCCGGCCGGTGCATCCGCCGGGCCGGCGACGCGTCGGGGCGCAGCGCCCACGAGACCGTCCCAGCGACCGGGGGATGCGGCGCCTCGGTGAGCAGCCGAGCCGCGAACAGGCCGGCCTCGCCGGCGATCGCCGGCGACGAGGGCGGCGGGGGTGAGCCGAGGAGCTGCGCCGCCACGGCCGGCCACCACGGCTCGCGCTCCGTTCGAACGGTCGCGACGCACGTGAGGCATGCCGTCTTCCCCGGGAGGACGAGGGGGCCGACCTCGGCGCCGGAGCAGGTCGCCACGATCGGGAGGTGCCGGCGGTCATCCGCCATCAGCCGCGCCGTCACGCGCGGATCCAGCACGTGGGAGGCCACGACGATCAGGGGCGCGTGATCGTGGTCGACGATCCGAACGCCCGCGGCGACGAGACCGTCGTGGACGCCCGCGTAGACGCACGGGTCGACGGCTCCGCTCACGCGGAGCATCACCTGTTCGCCCGCCGGAGCGTCGTCGTCGCGCAGCGCCGGCGCGATCGCGGCGAGGAATTCCGCCGCCTCCGCTGCGGGTGCGCCCATGGCGCCCGCGACCCGGACGGCGTGTTCGGCGGGCAGTCCCTCCTCGAGCACGGCCAGCAGGCGGGTGTGCCAGGGCTGGTCGGCCTCGACCACCGCGACGGCGTCGGCTCCGAACTGCACCGCCGTCGGGGTGCGCCACAGCGGCGGGTGTCGGGGGTCCAGGCGCAACGGCATGCGCCGATCCTGCACGAGGAGGCGGAACGGCACCGATCGCTGTCCACAAGGCTTCCCACCCGCGTCGCTGCGAGGCGGGTGGGGAGGAGAGGTCAGACGGGGCGCGCGGGCCCGTGCGCGTCGCCGTCGGACTCGTCGCCGTCGGACTCATCACCGGGTGCGGCGTCGTCGCCCGGCGTCGTTCCCTCGGCCGTGGGACCTGGCGACGCCTCGTCGCCGGACTGAGCATCGGCGAGGAGCCTGGCGAGGGCGTCGTCCATCTCGTCGGTCGCCGGCTCCTCGCCGCGTGCGCGCGCTTCGAGACGCGCGATGAGCGCGGCGGGGTCGTCGATGTCATCGGATGTCGGCATGAGGTCGGGATAGTCCCACAGGGAATCCCGCGCCGCGGTGCCGACGGCATCGCTCACCGACCGCCACATCGCAGCCGCCTCCCGCATCCGTCGCGGGCGGAGCTCGAGTCCGACGAGCGAGCTCAGCGCCTGTTCGGCCGGCCCGCCGACCGCGCGCCGTCGCCGCACGGCCTCGGCGATGCGACCCGCGGCGGGCAGGCGCGTGACGGCGTCCTCGGTGACGACTTCGACCCATCCCTCGATCGTGGCCAGCAGACTCTCCAGGCGAGCGAGGGTCGCGTTCTGCGCGTCGGTGCGCTGGGGGAGCAGGGCCCCGCTCTCCAGCGCTCGCCGCAGCTCGTCGGGCTCGGACGGATCGAAGCGGGATGCGAGATCCTCCAGCGCGTCGGTGTCGACGTGCACGCCGCGCGCGAAGTCGGTCACCTGCGAGATCACATGCAGACGCAGCCAGCGCGCGTGACGGAACAGGCGCGCGTGCGCGAGTTCGCGCGTGGCGATGTAGAGGGCGAGCTGATCGTCCGGAACCTCCAGGCCTTCGCCGAACGCGGCGAAGTTCTGCGGCAGGATGCCGGCCTGGCCGGCCGGCATGAGCGGGATGCCCACGTCACCGCCGCTGACGACCTCCTTGGAGAGGTTGCCGACCACGGCGCCCAGCTGGGTGGCGAACAGCGAACCGCCGATGGTGCGCATGAGCTTTCCGGCACCCTGCACCAGCTGCTGCATGTCGTCGGGTGTCTGCTCCTGCAGAGCCTGCGTGAGCGCGTCGGCGATGCTCGTGGCCACCGGGGCGGCCAGCTCCTGCCACACCGGGAGGGTCGCCTCGACCCAGCCGCCGCGCGTGATCGCGCGGGGTGCGTCGGACAGTTCGGAGATGGTCGTCGCCTCGCTCAGCCACAGACCCGCCAGAGTGAATGCCTGGTCGAGGTCGGTGCGCTGCCCGGCGGTGACGCCGCGGTCGTCCTGGTTCGCGATGTGCAGGGCCTGACGCTCGGCAGCCTCCCACGAGATCGGCTGGTCGTCGCTCGCGCTGAAGGCGTCCTGGAGATGACGCATGACCGTCTGCATCATCGCCGGGTCGATGTTCATCCCGGCCATCCGCGACAGCTGCTCGGGGTCGATCCCCGCCCCGGTGCCGCCGAACAGCTGCTTGAGCAGCTCCTGGAACTCCTCTTCGGGAGTGCGGTCGTCGTCCTCTGCCACTTCAGCCGCCTTTCAGACAGGTCTGCGGGTGTTGGTCCTAGGCTAGTCAGCCGGATCATCGCTCTCCCCGGCCGGGACCCGATCGCCTTACGCCGGTCGCGAACGACCTGCACGGAAAGGCCCCTCTTGGCTCTGTTCGACGAGAACGTCACCCTCACGCCCGCCCCGCGACGCCGCGTCGCTCGCCGCACCCTGGTCGGCATCTGGGCGCTGGTCGTCGCGCTCGCCGCGCTGCTGGTCCTCACCTTCCTCCCCACCGCGTACGTGATCCAGCAGCCCGGCCCGGTCTACAACACGCTCGGGACCGCGGAGACCGCCGAGGGCGAGGAGGTGCCCCTCATCAGCGTCGAAGGAGCGCAGACCTATCCGACCGACGGCGCGCTGGACCTCCTCACCGTGCAGGTGGTGGGCAACCGCGAGCGCACCCCGTCGTGGTTCGAGCTCGCGGTGGCCTGGTTGGACGCGAGCCGTGCGGTGCTGCCGATCGATTCCGTCTACCCCGAGGGCGTATCCACCGAACAGCGCAGCGAACAGAGCGCCGCCCTCATGGTCGACTCCCAGCAGGAGGCGACCGCGGCGGCCCTCGTCGAGCTGGGCTACGACGTGAACCCCGAGTTGACCGTCGTCGAGGTGGGGGAGGATGCCGCCGCGGCGGGCCTCGTCCAGTCCGGCGACGTCGTCGTCGCCGCCGACGGGCGTGAGGTGAGGGATGTCGCGGAGCTCCGCGACGTCGTCGCCGAAGCCGAGGGCGATGCGGTCGAGCTCACGCTGCGCCGTGACGGCGAGGAGGTCGTCGAGACCGTCACGCCCGAGGCGGTCGAGGCCGACGGCGAGACGACGTGGCTGCTCGGCATCGTGCTCTCCACGTCGTTCGACTTCCCGATCGACGTGACGATCCAGCTCAACAACGTCGGCGGCCCGAGCGCCGGGATGATGTTCGCGCTCGGGATCATCGACACCCTCACCGAGGGGGAGCTCAACGGCGGTGAGAACGTGGCCGGCACGGGGACGATCACCGCCGACGGCACCGTGGGCCCCATCGGCGGCATCCGTCAGAAGCTGTACGGTGCGGCCGAGGCCGACGCGGAGTGGTTCCTGGCGCCGGATGCGAACTGCGACGAGGTGGTGGGCCACATCCCCGACGGCCTCGAGGTGTTCGCGGTGCAGGACCTCGACGACGCACTCGAGGCGCTCGCGGCGATCAGCGCCGGCGACGACACGGCGGACCTTGCGACCTGCTCGTGATCGCGCCCTGAGCTGACACAGGTCACTCTGCGGTCACGGCGCGCTGGGAGTGTCTTGAGGACCGTCGCCCGCCGGGCGTCGGCGTCGTCCGCCGTGCCTAGGATGGACAGGTGACCACGACCTCAGCGCCGAACCCGGCCACGCCTTCCCGATCCCGCCGCATCATCGGCATCACCCTCGCGATCATCGCCGCGCTCGTCGTGGCCTTCTTCGTCTTCGCGGGGCTCTACGCGGACTGGCTGTGGTTCGCCCAGCTGGGCTTCGAGGAGGTGCTGGTCACCCAGTGGGTCGCGCGCACCGTGATGTTCGTCGTGGGCTTCCTCGGAATGGCGATCCCGGTGTGGGTCACCATCCAGCTGGCATACCGACTGCGCCCGGTCTATGCGCGACTGAGCTCGCAGCTGGACCGCTATCAGGAGGTCGTCGAGCCGCTGCGCCGCCTGGCGATGTGGGGGATCCCGGTCTTCTTCGGCTTCTTCGCCGGCTTCGCCGCATCCGCGCAGTGGGAGACCACGTGGCTGTGGTTCAACGGGGTGGCCACCACGACCGTCGATCCCGAGTTCGGCCTGGACACCGGCTTCTACCTGTTCGCCCTGCCGTTCTACTCGACGCTGGTGGGGTACATCTCCGCTGTTCTCCTGATCTGCCTGCTCGTGACGGGACTGGTGTCCTACCTCTACGGATCGGTGCGGGTCGGGCAGCGCGAGCTGCGCATCTCCAAGTCGGCGCGCATCATGATCGCCGTGCTCGCGGGTCTGTACCTGCTGGTCCAGGGAGTGAGTCTCTACCTCGACCGCTTCGCGACGCTCGTCGAGCCGGGGGAGCGCATCACCGGTCCCGGGTATGTGGGCGTCAACGCCACGATCCCCGGGCTCACGATCCTCGCGATCGTCGCGGCGATCGTCGCCATCCTCTTCTTCGTCACCGCCGTCATCGGCCGCTGGCGCTTCCCGCTCATCGGAACCGCGCTCCTGGTCGTCTCGGCGATCGTCGTCGGCGTCGGCATCCCGTGGGTGGTCAACACGTTCCAGGTGCAGCCCAACCAGCTGGCGCTCGAGCGCGAGTTCTACCAGCGCAACGTCGACATGACCAAGGAGGCGTACGGCATCGACACGGTCGAGAAGACCCAGTTCGAGGCCGAGACCACCGCCGAGGCCGGACAGCTGCGCGACGACGCCGCGACCACCGCTCAGATCCGCATCATGGACCCGAGCATCATCGGCCCCACCATCCGTCAGCTCGAGCAGTACCGGGCGTTCTACCAGTTCCAGGATCCGCTGGATGTGGACCGCTACGACATCGAGGGCACGTCGCAGGACACGATCATGTCGATCCGCGAGCTGAACATCGATCAGCTCGGGGCCGCGACGTCGTGGGAGAACACCACACTGACCTACACCCACGGTTACGGACTGGTCGCGGCGGCCGGAAACGAGCGGACGCCCGACGGCGACCCGGTGTTCCTGGAGCGCGGCATCCCCGCGCAGGGCTTCCTCTCGGCGCAGGAGGACTACCAGCCGCGCGTGTACTTCGGCGAGTACTCGCCGGACTACTCGATCGTCGGCGCGCCGGAGGGTGCCGACCCGATCGAGCTGGACTATCCCACCGGCGCCGACGGGGCGTCCGAGACGCGCACGACCTTCGAAGGCGACGGCGGGCCGAGCGTGGGGAACGCCTTCAACCGGCTCATCTACGCGATGAAGTTCCAGGCCGAGCAGATCCTCTTCTCGGACGCGATCAACGAGGACTCGCAGATCCTGTACGACCGCGACCCGTCGGTGCGGGTCCAGAAGGTCGCCCCCTACCTCGAGCTCGACAGCGACCCGTACCCGACCGTCGTCGACGGACGCATCGTGTGGGTCATCGACGGCTACACGCTGAGCGCGAACTACCCGTACTCGTCGACGGTGAGCCTGTCGTCGGCGATCTCGGACTCGACCAACCCGACGCCGCGCTTCGCGCTGGATGACATCAACTACATCCGCAACTCGGTCAAGGCCACCGTCGACGCCTACGACGGTTCGGTGACCCTCTACGCGTGGGACGAGGAGGATCCGCTGCTGCAGGCGTGGCAGAAGGTGTATCCGTCGACGCTGAAGTCCTACGAGGACATGTCGGCCGAGCTGATGGCGCACGTGCGGTATCCGACGGATCTGTTCAAGGTGCAGCGCGCGATGCTGCAGGTCTACCACGTGGACACCGCGCAGTCCTTCTACCAGCGCGACAACGCGTGGGCGGTGCCGGAAGACCCGCAGAGCGACGCCGAGCTGCAGCCGCCCTACTACCTGACGATGCAGATGCCCGATCAGGAGGAGCCGTCGTACTCGATGTTCACGACGTTCATCCCGAACTCCGAGGGCGGTGCGAGCCGAAACGTGCTGATGGGCTACCTCGCGGTCGACTCGAACGCCGGTGATGAGGCGGGAAGCATCCGCGACGGCTACGGCACCCTCAGGCTGCTGGAGATCTCGGCGGACACGACCGTGCCCGGTCCAGGCCAGGTGCAGAACACGTTCGACTCCGACACTGCGGTGTCGTCGCAGATCAATCTGCTGCGCCAGGGCCAGTCCGAGGTGCTCAACGGCAACCTGCTCACCCTCCCGGTCGGTGGTGGCCTGCTCTACGTGCAGCCGGTGTTCGTGCAGGCGTCCCAGGGCACGCAGCTGCCGCAGCTGCGGAAGGTCCTCGTCGCGTTCGGTGACGACATCGCCTTCGAGGACACGCTCGACGAGGCTCTCGACGCACTGTTCGGCGGTGACTCGGGCGCGAGCGCGGGTGACGGTGACGTCGACCCGACGGATGTGCCGACGCCCGACCCGAGCGACACGGGGGACACGGGTGACACCGGAGACACCGGCGGTTCCACCCCGACGCTCGAGTACGAGGCGGCGCTGGTCGAGGCCCAGCAGGCGATGCTCGACCGCGATGCCGCGCTGCAGGCGGGCGACTGGACGGCCTACGGTGAGGCGGATGAGCGCCTCACCGCGGCCGTCGACCGGCTGATCGAGCTCGGCGGCGAGTGAGCCGACGCGGTCAGGGCGTCAGCAGCGCATACCAGATGAGCAGCAGGGTGGTCATGAAGCCACTCAGCTGGTTGATCCACAGGAAGCGGTCCCAGCCGCGGGTGGCGGTGTGCGCGGCCTCGTCGGTGGTGTTCCGATAGGGCCAGACGGCCACGAGGTACGGCACGGCGATGACGGCGCCGAGGGGGCCGGGCCACGCGGTCGCGAGCATGAGCAGGCCCGAGGCGGCGTAGCACGCGAGGGAGAAGCGCACCGTCCACCGCGCCCCGCGGACGGTGGCGATCGACGCGATGTCCGCCTCGCGGTCGGCGACGACGTCCTGCACGGCGCCGAAGGCGTGTGAGGCGACGCCCCACAGCGCGAAGGCGGCCACGATCGCCCCCAGCGGCCACGTCCACGTCGCCCCGGCGAGGACGAGGCCGTAGACGGCGGGGGAGAAGAAGTGGATGCTGCTGGTCACCGAATCGGCGAACGGCCGCTCCTTCAACCGCAGCGGCGGGGCGCTGTAGAAGACGACGAAGAACATGCTCGCCGCGAGCACGAGCGTCGCCGGCCACGAACCCACGAGCACCAGATAGACGAGGAAGGGCAGGCACGACAGCGCGGCCGCCCACAGGGTGACCCGGTGCAGCCGACGGTCGAGGATGGCTCCGTGCGCGCCCCCCTTGCGGGGGTTGCGCAGGTCGGACTCGTAGTCGAAGACGTCGTTCACCCCGTACATCGCGAGGTTGTACGGCACGAGGAAGAACAGCGTGCCGACGACGAACGTGAGATCGATCTGCCGCGCCGTGAGCAGGTAGGCGGCCGCGAACGGGTAGGCCGTGTTGATCCAGCTGACCGGTCGTGACGAGACGAACAGCTGTGCGAGCACGGTCGCGGGACGAAGCGGCGCAGGGGTGGTCATTCGGCTGCCTCCGTGGGGCGTCGGGCGGTGCGGGCCTGGAGCATCGTCCACACGGCGGGAACACCGAATGCGGCGCACAGCGGGTAGGAGAAGTCTTCCAGGGGAGCAAGCCCCACGCGAAGGCCGCTCAGATGCTCGTCGGGGTAGGTGAACAGCCCGGAGCCGATCATGATGTTGTCGAACACGGCCGTGAGCAGGCACAGCGCCACGGCGGCCAGCGCAGACGCGACCATGCGCCGCCGGAACCGGGGCAGTCGCACGGTCGCGAGGGTCACGAGAACAGTCGCCAGCGCGAAGGGCAGGACCAGCAGGGCATAGGTCACGACGGATCCGGTTCCGTCGTGGTCTCGCCGCGGCCGTCGCGTCGGCCCTGCAGCCGCAGGGCGGCGTTCCAGCACACCAGCGTCAGATAGCTGAGGAACATGAGGAACGCCACCTCCTCGAGCGGAAGATGGGGGGCGAGCTCGATTCCGACATACAGCGGACTGTCGCCCTGCACGAAGACGCCCGCGGCGATGCCGGCGAGATCCCACGCCAGGAAGAAGACGGTCCCGGCGACGGTGGCGAGGAGGGTGCGACCCGGGTGGGGTCGCAACGCCAGCCGGAACCGCACGTCGACCAGGGCGATGCCGAGGAGCGAGAAGAGGATCGCGCCCAGGTAGATCCCCGGCACTCCTAGAGCTCCACCGGCGCCGGCTCGGGAAGGGGGCCGGCGGTGCGGTCGCCGCGCAGGCGCTTGAGTACGAGCTCCGCGGAGATCAGGCACATCGGCAATCCGATCCCGGGTAGGGCCGACGTGCCGGCGTAGGCCAGGTTCGCGACTCGGCGCGACATGTTGCGGGGCCGGAACATCGCGCTCTGCCCGAGGGTGTGCGCCAGGCCCAGCGAGTTGCCGCGCCACGAGTGCAGGTCGCGGGCGAAGTCGCCCGGAGAGATGGTCCGGCGCACGACGATGCGGTCGGCGAGATCCGGGATGCCCGCCCACGAGGCGATCTGATCGATGACGCGATCGGCGGCCGCCTCGATGCGGGGGTCGCCGTCGCCCTCGGTGCCGCCGTGCCCGAGGCTCGGGTCGGCGGGGATCGGTACCAGCACGAAGAGGTTCTCGTGCCCGGCGGGGGCGACGGTGTCATCCGTCGCGCTCGGTCGGCACACGTAGATCGAGGCAGGATCGGGGATGCGCGGGCGATCGCCGAAGATGTCGTCGAAGTTCGTGCGCCAGTCATCGGTGAACAGCAGGGTGTGGTGCGCGAGCTCGGGGATCTGGCCCTCCACGCCGAGGAGCAGCAGCAGCGCTCCGGGGCTCGGGGTGCGCTTGCTCCACCAGGACTCCGGGTAGCTCTGCAGGTGGCGGGGGAGCAGCTGGGTCTCTGTGTGGTGGAGATCGGCGGTGGACACCACGAGATCGGCGGCGATCTCGCGGCCGTCGTCGAGCCGCACGCCCCGCGCGCGGGTGTCCTCGGTGACGATCGACGCGACGGGGCATCCGGTTCGGATCTCGACCCCGCGTTCGCGTGCGAGCCGCTCGATCGCCCCGATCACCGTCGTGAAGCCGCCGCGGGGGTAGAGCACGCCCTCGTCGAGGTCGAGGTGGCTCATGAGGTGATACAGGCTCGGTACAGCGTACGGGGAACCGCCGAGGAAGACGGCGGGGTAGCCGAGGATCTGCCGCAGCATCGGGTCGTCGAACCGCTTGTCGATGTGCTGCGACAGCGACCGGGTCAGGAGCGGGGCCAGCTGCGGAACGCGGCGCAGCAGGGCAGGGTCGCGCAGCCCGGCGGTCGTCTCGTAGGTGTCGTAGAGGAATCGACCGACCGCGAGGTCGTACGCGTCGCCGGCGGAATCGAGGTACGCGGCCAGGCGCTCGCCTGCTCCGGGCTCGACGCCTTCGAAGAGGGCGACGGCGGCCTCGCGACCCGATCTCACATCGATCGACGAGGTGCCGGGCGGGCCGTACACGCGGTAGGCGGGCTCGAGGGGCACGAGGTCGAGCTCGGCATCCGCTGTGGTGCCGAGCAGACGGAAGAAGTGGTCGAAGACCTCGGGCATGAGGTACCAGCTGGGGCCGGTGTCGAAGCGGAATCCGCCCTGCTCCCACGACCCGGCACGGCCGCCGAGTTCGTCTCGCGCTTCGAGGAGGATGACGTCGTGGCCCTCCTCGGCGAGGAGCGCGGCCGTCGCGAGCCCGGCGATTCCTCCGCCGATGACGATCGTGCGCTGCGTCATGACGTTCGTGCTCCTCTCGGTGCGAACCCGAGCCAGGCGCGGGCCGCCAGTCGGGCCTTCACGGGATCGGGGACGCGCACACGGGAGTGCGTGTCATCACCGGCACGCCGGAGCCGCAGCGACAGCTCGCCGAACAGATCGTGCGCGGCGGTGACGGCGCGGCGACAGTCCGACGGCAGCTTCGGCACGACCGCCGCGGCCGCAGCGAGGTCGCCGTCGATGCGGTCGAGAACCGTCGTGCGCGTCGCGGTGCCGGCGTCGATTCCGAGGTAGTCGCGACCGAGCGCATCCTCGTCGAAGTCGAGGTCGCGCAGGAAGTTGACGTCCTGGAACGCTGCGCCGAGCCGCCTGGCGCCGTCGACGAGGTCCGCGGGGGCAGGCTCGGGATGCGGCTTGCCCGCGTTGACGAAGACCTGGAGGCACATCAGGCCCACGACCTCTGCGGACCCGTACACGTAGCTGTCGTGGGACGAGGCATCGTGCTCGCGCGTGGTGATGTCCACGCGCATCGACTGGAAGAACGGCTCGATCAGATCGCGGCCGATCCCGCACTCGCGTGCGGTTCGCGCGAACGCGTGCACGATGAGATTCGAGCTGAAGCCCCTGCCGATAGCGGTGCAGGTCTCGGTCTCCAGATCATCCAGGATGCGCCGCTGGGCTCCGGCGTCGAGGCCGGCGCTCTCGCCGGGGCCGTCGACGATCTCGTCGGCCACCCGCACCAGCGCGTAGATGTTGCGCACGTGGGGCCGCGGTCGCGGCCCGAGCAGCCGACATGCCAGGGCGAACGAGGTCGAGTAGCGGGAGATCACAGCGGCGGCGGCCGCCTCGGCGGTGCGGTCGTAGAGCGCGAGGCCGGTGGGGGCGGTGCTCACGGGATCCGACCCGTCACCTGTTCGGCGAGGTCTCCGAGGAGGTTCCTCGCGGCCGGGGGAAGCACGGGATCGCCGGCTTGGCGGAGAGCGTCGGCGAGGGTGTCGTCGATGACCGTGCGAAGGCGCGAGCGTGCTCCGCTGCGCTCGAGCAGACGCTGCGCCTGTCGGACGGCAACCGGACCGGTGTGGGCGACGGCGACCGCCGCGTCGACCCGCGCCCATTCCGCGCTCTCGCGCGCGTAGGCGATGAGCGGCGTGCGCTTGGCCTCCCGCAGGTCGACGCCCTCGTCCCTGCCGGCGGCCTGGGCGGTGCCGAAGGCGCCGATCAGGTCGTCGACGAGCTGGAACGCGAGCCCGACGCGCCCACCCGCCGCGCCGATGCGGTCCACGGCGAGCGGGGACGCGTCGGCGAGCAGGGCGCCGGCGCGCAGCGGTGCGGAGAACGAGTAGACCGCGGTCTTGTTGTAGGCCGCGGCGAAGATCGAGGCGCTGTCGGCCACGTCGGCGGCGACGGCGTTGCCGACGTCGGCGAGCTCCCCGGCTGCCGAGACGTAGACCGCATCGTCGAACTGGTCCAACAGCGCGCGCCTCACCGGCTCCGGGGTGGGCGAGAGGGCGATGATCCGCTGGGCCTCGTGGAGCAGCAGGTCACCGGCGAGAATGCCCGCCGCATCGCCGAGGAGTGCGGCGCCGCCGGCGTCGGCCCCGGTGTCGAGAGCGCGCGCGCGGAACTCGCCGCCGATGTTGGGGATGCCTCGGCGCACCGTGTCGTGGTCGATGACGTCGTCATGGGCGACGAAGGCGGTGTGGAGCAGCTCGTAGGCCGCGGCGACGTCGTAGACGCCGAGCGCGTCGGCATCCGCACCGCCGAAGGCGCGGAACGAGGCGACGACCAGCGCGGGACGGAATCTCTTGCCCCCGCCGGCGGCGCGCTCGATGGCCGCCCCCAGCGCCTCCATGTCCCCGCCGAGTCCCGATGCGCGGCGCCGCACGCGGGCGAGGCTGCGGGCGATGGCGTCATCGGTCTCCGCCCGAGCGTCGGTGTCGATCATCGGCGCCTTTCCACATTGCTAGTTTGCCTAGCAATACCTCTTGAAGACCGATGCTACCGGGCGCCGAGGGCGGTGTCCACGCGGCTGTTCCGTGCGCGCCGAAGGTATGACGAAGGCCCCGAATCCAAAGGGATCCGGGGCCTTCTCTCGTTGCGGGGACAGGATTTGAACCTGCGACCTCTGGGTTATGAGCCCAGCGAGCTACCGAACTGCTCCACCCCGCGGCACAAGAGAAAAGCCTAGCACGGCCGTGAAGGGGTGTCGAATCAGCACCGACGATGCGTGCGCGCGTTGCCTCGCCGCGATGCTGTCGAGAGGATGGCGGCATGCCCGATCCTTCCGCCCCCGTGGACCGCGACGACCGTCGCGACGGCCGTGACGAGACGCCGTACGAGCGTGCCGACCGCAATTGGAACGAGATGCTCCAGGAGCTGCGGGTGTTGCAGACCGGGGCGCAGATCCTGGCGGGTTTTCTGCTGGCGCTGGCGTTCCAACCCGCCTTCCCGGACCTCACGGCGGGGCAGCGCGTGCTCTACCTGTGTCTGGTCGTGCTCGCCGGAGTGACGTCGATCACCGCCCTTGCGCCCGTCGCACTGCATCGGCTGCTCTTCCAGCAGCGCGCGAAGGTCGAGGTGGTGACGCTCGGACACATCGCGGTGATCGTCGCGCTCGGTCTGGTGGCGGCGCTCATCGTCGGGGTGGTCGCTTTCGTCTTCGACGTCGTGCTCGGCGGTTCGGCCGCGTGGATCATCCTCGGCGCGCTCGGGACGCTCGTGATCGTCACCTGGATCGCTGCGCCGTTCGTGGTGCGAGCGCGTCGTCGCACGCGGGAGGAGAGCACATGAGTGTCGCCGTCGGCGTCGCGCAGTTCGCTCCTGCGGCCGATACCGCCCGGAATGTCGCAGAGATCGGCGAGCTCGCCGCCGTCGCCGCCGAGCGCGGCGCGCGAGTGGTCGTCTTTCCGGAGTACTCCAGTTACTTCATCGATCCGTTCGACGCCTCGCTCCGCGATCACGCGGAGCCGGTGGACGGCCCGTTCACCGCGGCACTGCGCGACATCGCCGCGGCGGAAGGGGTGACGATCGTCGCCGGTCTCCTCGAAACCGGCGACGGCGACCGTGTGCGAAACACCGTCGTCGCCGTCGATGAGACGGGAGTCGTCGCGTCGTATCGGAAGCTCCACCTCTACGACGCCTTCGGTCAGCGCGAATCGGACTGGGTGGAGCCGGGCGAGATCGCCGAGCCGCCGGTCTTCGCCGTCGACGGACTCCGCTTCGGAATCATGACCTGCTATGACCTCCGCTTTCCCGAGGTGACGCGCCTGCTCGCCGACGCCGGCGCCGAGGCGGTGCTGGTGGCGGCCGAGTGGGTGCGGGGTCCCCTCAAGGAGCACCACTGGCGCACCCTGCTGCACGCTCGAGCCATCGAGAACACCGTCTTCGTCGCGGCGTCGGATCACCCGCCGCCGCTCGGCGTCGGTCACTCGACGGTCGTCGATCCGCAGGGCGTCGAGGTCGCCGCGGTCGGCACGGGCACGGGCGTGGCCGTGGCGCACCTCGATCCGGAGGCGATCTCGCGGGTCCGAAGGGTCAACCCGGCCCTGGCGCTGCGCCGGTTCACCGTCGTGCCCCGCGGCTGAGCCGCCGGGAGCACGCGAGGCCGGCAATGCGCGGGCTCAGCCCATCGCCGCC